>CANBAX010000059.1 GCA_947366645.1 uncultured Clostridia bacterium | reverse complement strand
GGAAAGCGTTATTTTCATGGGAACAGCTAAATTGGTGAGAAGAATATACAACGACACGGTAGTAATTGGTTTTGCTGGTGGGGTTGCGGATGCTTTTTCGCTTAGTGAAAGATTTGAGGCCATGCTTAATAAGTTTTCGGGCAACCTTATGAGGAGTGCGGTAGAACTTGCAAAGACTTGGCGTGAGGACAAGGCGGCAAGGAAACTTGAGGCAATGATGATTGTAGCAGACAAAAATCAACTGCTTATTGTGTCAGGTATGGGGGATGTGCTTGAGCCTGATGACGATGTTTGTGCAATAGGCTCGGGCGGTAATTTTGCACTTGCCTCTGCAAAGGCACTTATGGAAAATACAAAACTTTCGGCAAAAGATATTGCCTACAAGGCACTTAAGATTGCCAGTGATATCTGCGTATTTACAAACAACAATATTGTTGTAGAGGAGGTTTAAGCGTGAACTACACACCAAGACAGATAGTTGAAGAACTTGATAAATATATTATCGGACAAGCCAAAGCGAAAAGAGCGGTGGCTATCGCATTAAGAAATAGGTATCGAAGAAGCAGACTTCCTAAGGAGTTACGCGAGGAAATCACACCTAAAAACATCATAATGCGTGGCCCAACAGGGGTAGGAAAAACAGAGATAGCAAGAAGGCTTGCAAGACTTGTAAAAGCACCATTTATCAAAATTGAAGCAACCAAGTACACCGAAGTGGGTTATGTTGGAAGAGATGTTGAAAGTATGATACGTGACCTTGTTGAAGTTTCAGTGCGAATGGTAAAAGATGAACAGGCACATGAAGTGGAAAAGAAGGTCGCACCTTTAGTTGAAAAAAGGCTTGTTGACGCTATCACTGATACAAGGCGGGCAAGTGATATAGAAACCAGTAAAGACGCCGTACTTGAAGATTTAAGGGCGGGCAAACTTGAAAATGAAAATATAGAAATTTCTGTACTTGACACACCAAAACCTATGATAGCGGTTGGTGGGCCAGAGATAAGTCTTGGCTCTATGTTTGACGGACTTATGCCACAAAAACGCAAGAAAAGAAAAATGACGGTGGCAAGGGCAAGAGAAATTCTTACTGGCGAGGAATGCGATAAAATAATCGACAAAGACAATGTGAACGTCGAGGCGATTAGACGTGTTGAGGAAGAGGGGATAATTTTCATCGATGAAATTGATAAGATTATCGGTGGCAGCGGCTCATCTAACAACCAAGATGTTTCCCGTGAAGGTGTGCAGCGTGATATTCTTCCTATTGTAGAAGGTAGCACGGTGGCAACAAAATATGGCAATGTTAAAACCGATTTCATTTTGTTTATTGCCTCGGGCGCCTTCCATGTTTCAAACATTGAGGACATGATACCCGAACTTCAAGGCCGTTTCCCAATACGTGTTGACCTTGAAAACCTAACAAAAGAGGACTTTAAAAGAATTTTAAGTGAAACTAAGAATGCGGTTACACTTCAATACGCAAGTATATTAAAAGTGGATAATATCGACCTTAAATTTACGGAGGACGCCCTTGACGAAATTGCTGAAATGGCGGCGGCTGAAAATGAAACAAGTGAGAACATCGGCGCTAGACGACTACATACCATTATGGAGGCGCTTCTTGAAGATATTTCCTTCAATGCCTCTGGTGACCACCCTATGCTGGAAGTGAAGGTGGACAGGGCTTATGTTCAAAACGCTTTTAAGGAAACAAAGAAAAAGTTTGACCTTAAGAAGTTTGTATTGTAGGAATGATTATGGATACGGGAAGAACTAGCCTGCTTATTGGCGAAGAGGGCGTAAATAATTTGAAAGATAGATATGTGACTATTGTCGGCACGGGTGGAGTAGGTGGCTATGTCTCCCATATGCTTGTTAGGGCAGGTGTTGGAAGGATTAATCTTGTTGATTTTGATAGAGTGTCAAGTTCAAATATAAATCGTCAGGTGGTAGCCAATGTGAACACTATAGGACGACTTAAAGTGGAGGTTTTAAAAACCCAACTTTTAGAAATTAATCCTGAGCTTGAAATAAATATATTTCCATTGAGGCTGACCGAAGAAAGTTTAAATATCATTCCGTCTTGCGATATGGTAGTGGACGCAATAGATAGTGTTAAAGATAAGGTCGCACTGATTAAATATTGCAAGGGAAATGACATTCCAATAATTTCGGCTATGGGTGCTGGTAACCGATATGACATTCCAAAATTTTACCTGACAGATATTTATAAGACTCATGATGACGGCCTTGCAAAGGCTATTCGCAAAAAACTGCGTGAGGCGGGGGTAAAGAGCCTTGAGGTTGTCACCTGTGATAGCAAACCGGTCACAAATCAAACTGGTGTTGTGGGAAGCATAAGTTACTACCCAGCCATGTGCGGAATTACAATAGCCGCGGTAATAATAAACAAATTTTTGGAAAATATTTAATAATATGGTATAATAAAATAAGGAGGATATATGCAGATTTTAAATAATACAACCTTTGATAAAACCATCAAAGAGGGGGTTGTCGTAGTAGACTTTTTTGCAAACTGGTGTGGACCATGCAGAATGATGGCACCAATACTTGAAGATTTACAAGAGGAGCTTGGCGATAATGTAAAAATCTACAAGGTAGATGTTGATGAAAGCGAAGCCCTTGCTAGAAAGTTTGGCATTATGAGCATACCAACCATTATGATTTTCGAGGACGGTCAGCAAAGAGAAAAGCACATCGGCCTATGGCAACACGATGACGCACTTGACACAATTAAGTCTTATTTATAATGTTAATCAATAAAATAGCGAAAAAATCGCTATTTTTTGTTATTTTTTATTAAAAGTAAGTCAACTTTTAATTATGGCTATTGACTTTGGGAAAAGAAAGTGCTAAAATTAAGTCGTTAAAAGGAAGGAATTATGGTAAGAAAGATTTATCTAGATAATGCTGCTACAACCTATGTTTCAAGTGAGGTTTTGGCGGAAATGTTGCCTTGTTTTAATACCATTTATGGCAATGCAAACAGTTTGCACGGCTATGGACGAGAGGCAAGTGCGATAGTAGATAGAGCGCGCGACCGTATTGCACACGCAATAGGTGCGGCAAAATCCAACGAAATATATTTTACCTCTGGCGGAACAGAGGCGGACAACTGGGCAATTAAGGGTATTGCACATGCCTATGCAAACAAAGGAAAACATATCATTACAAGTGCATTTGAGCATCATGCAGTGCTTGACGCTTGCAAGCAACTTGAAGCGGAAGGGTATGAGGTTACATATCTCCCAGTCGACAAGTATGGCATTGTAAGTATTGCAGACCTTATTCACGCTATCAGAAAGGATACAACCCTTATTTCAATTATGACGGTGAATAATGAGGTTGGCACAATTCAAAACATTAAAGCCATTGCAAAGACAGCACATGAGTATGGAATAATTTTCCACACAGACGCAGTGCAGGCTATTGGTGCAGTGAAGATAAATGTTGAGGATATGGAAATTGATGCGATGAGTATGTCCTCACATAAAATCTATGGACCAAAGGGTTGCGGCGCTTTATATCTTAAAAATGGTGTCAGAATTGAAAACCTTATCTCAGGCGGTTCACAAGAGAGGGGTAAGCGTGGCGGAACAACAAATGTCCCAGCAGTTGCAGGCTTTGGTAAGGCAGTTGAAATTGCAAATCGTGACCTTGTAATTAATCAACAGAAACTTAAAGCGGTAAGACAATATTTCTTAGACAAGGTAACTGAGCGTATTTCTTACATTCATGTGAATGGACACCCTCAGCAAAAAGTGAATAGTATTGTAAACATTTCTTTTGAAATGGTGGAAGGGGAAAGTATCTTGATGCTTCTCGACCTTGCGGGAATAGCAGTGTCAACAGCTTCGGCTTGCACTTCAAATTCACTTCAGCCAAGCCATGTGCTAAGGGCTATGAAAGTGCCAGATGAGATAGCACAAGGCTCTATAAGATTTTCATTCGGCAAAAATACAACAAGAAGTGATATTGACTATGTGGTAGATGAGCTTGAAAAGGCAATAAACCAACTTCGTTCAATTTCACCAATAACTAAAGCAGGGAGGAGATAATGTATAGTAAAGAAATCATAGAAAGATTTAAAAATCCAAGAAATGCTGGCGGTCTTCGCGGTGCAAACGGCGTAGGCAAGGTGGGCAATGCTGCTTGTGGAGATATCATGAAGGTTTATCTTCTTGTAGATGATAACGGCATTATTAAAGATGCAAGATTTAAAACTTTCGGTTGCTGCGCAGCGATAGCGTCCACCGATGTTGCTTGTGACCTTATTAAGGGCAAAACTCTTGACGAGGCACTTAAAGTGACAAACAAACAAGTGTATGATATTTTAGGCGAGATGCCACAACACAAGATACACTGTTCAGTGCTTGCGGAAGAAAGCATTCATGCAGCGGTAGAGGATTACTATAAACGCAAAGACAAGGCAAACAAAAAGTCTGCCAAAGTCGATGACGATGAAGATTAAAAAAACACCTTGACGGTGTTTTTTTATTGGGTTTGTTTAATCTTCAAGTCCAAGCAAATAATCTGTACTTACTTTAAAATAAGTACTTAGAATAATAATTTGCTCACTTTTTATATCAGTTTCTCCTCTTTCTAAGCGCAATAAAGTGGTAAAAGGTATTCCTATTTTTTTACTAAGTTTATTTATTGAAAGCCCTTCCTCAATTCTTAATTCTTGAATCCTTTTTGCAAAGTTTCGTTTTATTTCCATTAGTCCACCAAGCCTAATAAATATTCTATTGAACAATTAAAAAATGAGGCAAGTTCTACTAAATATTCAATGCTAGGAGAGCGTTCAGCATTTTCCCATTTGGCAACGCTGGTTTGGCTTATGCCTGTTTTCTCTCCTAGTTGTACTTGTGTTAAATTCTTTTCAATTCTCAATTCTTTTAATCGTTTGGAAAAAGTTTGTTTTAATTCCATTAGTCCACCAAGCCGACGATTTCGTCAATAGAAATTTTAAAGTAATTTGCTATTGCAACTAGAGATGATAATAAAGGTTCTCTTAAGCCGTTCTCCCATAAACTAATAGTACTTTTTGCAACACCTAAGACCTTG
>CANBAX010000058.1 GCA_947366645.1 uncultured Clostridia bacterium | reverse complement strand
ATATATACTAGAAAAAACTTTGGAATTAATGCAATTAGCACAACTCAATGTTAGCCAAAGATATATAGAGCCAATGCAAAAGTCTTTTGATAGATATTTTAAAACACTTACAGATAAAAATGTAAACTTAAATGTAAACTTTGAAGCGGTAGAACGCACAAATTTAGGAGATAAAGAATTTGAATATTTAAGTCAAGGTTATCAAGATATAGTTTCAATATGTAAAAGAATGGCACTGCTTGATAAAATATATGAAAATGAAAAACCTGTTATAGTTTTAGATGACCCTTTTGTTAATTTAGATGATGAAAGGTTGAAAGAGGTAAAAAATATAGTAATAGCTTTGTCAAAGCAATATCAAATTTTCTACCTATATTGCCATAACAGAAGCGAAATTCGACAAAATTCTTAAAAATAATCTAGATTTGGCGAAGTTAAAGTTGACATCAAATAGTTAACATAGTTATACTAAAAACAAGATGAAATTGTTTCAAGAAAATTTAATAAAACTTCGAGAGAAACATAATTTAAGTCAAGAGGTGGCAAGTCAACTCTTGTCTTTTTCATGTAAACAACTAAAAGAACTTGAAGATGGTAAGCGTGAGCCAAGTGCAGACGAATTGGTAACAATTTCAAAGTTTTATAAAATTTCGATAGATAAACTTTTAAAACAGAAGAAAAAGGACTGTATAACTGAAGAATATAAAGTAAAAAGACAACAACTTGTCGGTTTCAACAGATATGGTATGAAACAGGGGTGGAGTGTAATTGCAGTGCCTATTATGGCATTTTTGGCACTGTGCCTTATGTTTATCCCAGGGTTTAATGCAAACAATGGTGTTGGTTCACTTATGAAATTGTTGTTTTCAACAAATAACATATTTTTTATGATACTAGGTGGATTCTTTATCTTAATACTTGGTTTTGAAATTATCTACTGGGCGGTGCTTCTTGCACTCAGTAATTATGCAAGGGCAAGATTAAAGGTTTTGAATAACATATTTCTTTGTGTGTTTGCGGGATTAAGCTTGGTAGTTACAATAATAATCATGTTTTTGTTTACTGACAGGGTCTCTGCAGGCGGTATAATAACTTACATAATGTTACTTGCTAATGTAATAACACAAATTATACTATTAATAGTTATGAATCTTGAAGGTGGGGATTTCAGTCGTGAAGAAGTATACACCTATCATGAATGTGATGTCAGTGGATATGAAACAAAACATTGGTATATGCTTGGTGTTTCCGCCTTGTCACTTTTGTCTTTATGCTTGATGGTACTTGTAACAGCTTATGACGGTGTTGTCTGGCTTAAACAAATCCACGCCTCAATGTTTGAAGCATTGTTTGTATGGAAGGGTAATTTTATCAGTGTTGGATTAGGCGTAATTTGTATGGCGGTACTCGTTTTTAATGTTGTGTACTGGATAATAGCGTGTGCAGTACCTCGCATGGTTAGGCGAAAAATGAACACTGCAAATAATGTACTTACGGTAGTTATGAGCATAGTTCTATTTGTAGACATAGTTGCGATTATGTCGGTTACAGGATTTGAGTATTTTACTATAGGGGGAATATTCCTATATCTATCATTGTTCCTTACTTCTATATATGGAATTTGCACTTTACCAATAATTAATACTCATCGTAAAAGTATATATATCGAGGACGAAAAAGGTCTACATAAAGTAAAAATGGTTCAAGGACAGAAACCAGGGAAGATTATGGCATATAAATTTTCAGTACTGGCTCAGTACCTAATGATAATAATGCTTGGCGTTTCCATAGGCTTGTCGTTTTTAGATTCAACACTCTTATACGTAGCATTTGTTAGTGGACTTGCTCTTGTCTTGCAGATAGTGTTTTTATGCCTCCAGCATGGCGGAAGATATGTAAATGTAGCAATATTTATCTTTGGAATTATTTTAAATACTGCGATAGGACTGTTTAATCTATACCTCTTGGCACTTTCATTTTTTGGAGGATTAACCTTAGGTGCAAAAATTGCTCTGCCAATAACAAGTGGACTTACAATTTTGTTATATTTGTGGATAGTCTTTACGCTAAAACCAATAAGAGACGCTTCAGAAGAATTATAAAAGGATAAAAGATGTTAAATTTTAATGAACGAAAGGTTTTAAAGTATCTTCAAAAGAAGAACATAGAGTTAAGTGATAAAAACTTTAACTTTAAGTTTGTTGACGCTATGTACTATGAGCTGGGTGGAAATATAAATCTAACAAAGGTTTTGTTAAGCTTAGAATTAGGTGGCTATTTAACGCTTTCAAAACAATCAGTGGCGTATGAGTATGTGTCAACCTATAAAAATGGAAATGAAAACCTTATGATAAATGGTATCACATTAAAAGAAGAGGGGTTAATATATGATGTAAAATATCGTAAATCACTTTTCAATAATTTTTGGTTTTCCTTTGTCCTGCCAGTGCTAGTTTCCATAAGCACCACACTTTTCACATGGCTACTTATGAAGTAAATAACCAATCTTTTAATTAAACAAAAAAGAGGCGACCGCCTCTTTTTATATATTTTCTGCTAAAAACATTGCCTTAAACTTTTCATTGCGCTTGAATAACTCTTCAAAATTGCCTTCGTCTACAATATTCCCTTCATCAAGAAAATATATATGGTCTACATTTTTAATGGTAGATAATCTATGGGCAACAATTACAACTGTGCTTTTGCCTTTCAGTGAATCAATGCTTTTCTTCACTTCCTCTTGTGCGAAGTTGTCAAGTGAACTCGTGCTTTCGTCAAATATGATAATATTTGACTTTCGCAGCAATGCTCTTGCAATAGCAAGTCGCTGCTTTTGTCCACCAGAAAGCTTAATTCCGCTTTCACCCACTCTGCTATCAAGCCCTTTTGGCAATGTAGAGATAAATTCGCTTAGGGATGCTTGTTCAATAGCAGTATTGATTTCTTCCTCTGTCGCGTCACTTTTTGCCAGCAGTAAGTTTTCGCGTATTGTCATGTCAAATATGTAGGGGAATTGATTTACAAGTGAGATGGCTTTTCTTAAACTTTCTTTATTTAAAGTTTTGATGTCAACCCCGTCAATAAGCACCTGACCGGAATCCACATCATACATTTTAGACATAATGTTAAGAATTGTGGATTTTCCACTTCCAGACTTGCCCACAAACGCTACAGTTGTATTAGGTTGTACTTTAAAAGAAATGTCTTCAAAAATTTTGTTTTCACTGATAAGTTTTTGTTCTCTTTGATAGTAATTTTCCTTGCAGGGCTGGGTAAATTCGTATTCTTTGTAGGTAAAAGCGACATTTTTAAACTCAATTTCACCAATAACATTGTCAAGACTTTCCTCACCAAATTTTTCAGTGATAAATTCGCTTTCGTCGAAAAGGGCGAACATACGGCTGTGTGACACTCTGATATCTACAACCCAGTTTATAATCTGTCCACCACCATGTATTAGGCTAAATAACGAGCCTTTGTTGGAGTAAACGATCATAAAAGTTGCAAGGGTAAGTGTGCCCAAATCCATAAGCCAGATGCCGAGAACAAGGGTGGTTAGCATACCAATATTTAAAATAAAGTTTCTAGACCACCAGAACTTAAGGTCGGTCATGTCAAATTTGTATCTTGCTTTTCTATAAGAGTTGTAATTTGCTTTTGACACTTCACTTAGTTTTTCTTCAAGCCCCAGTGATTTAATATCCTTTTCGCTTCTAACAATTTCGGTGGTAAGTGAGTTTATCATGTCATGTTTTCTTCTCATTTCACTTCTGTTCTTACGGCGAAATCTTCCTCTAAAAAATTCAATCCAAAAGCCGATAAAGATAAGAAGTACAAGCGCGAGTGAAATCCAAATATTTAAGGTTGCAATGTATACCACGATAACAGCAGAGGAAATCATATCCATTAAAATATCCACAATCGAAGCCATGCAGTCGACAATGCGGGCAGGGTCTTCTACAATACGAAGGACAAATGTTCCCGTGTCATGGTCATTGTATGTTTTTGAATTTAATTTAAATGCTTGTTTGGCAAGGTCAAGATTGAGGTCGGACATCATTTTGCTTGAATATTTAAAATAGATGTGGTGTAGGGTGTAATAGCAAGCCCTTTGCACTAAATTTATTCCAATAACAATTCCAAGGTATATCATTGCTTGAGTATGAGGAGTAATAGGTAGGGCAATTTGCTCAATGGCTTTTGCAAGTAAAATTGAATTTAGTACATCTCCCCCCCCCGCAAGGATTGTCAAAAAAATATAAAGGGCGATAATCCATTTATATTTTGCGAGATATGGCCTAATACTAGGTTTTTTAACTTTATCTTTTTTCATAACGACATTATATTACCAAATTCTTACTCTTAAGTCAAGTATAAAAATCAAGATGAATTCAAATATAACTATTAAACCAATAATAATACATAAAAAATTAAACAGTCAAAACAAAAGAGAGAAGTATAGGACTCTAACTTCTCTCTTTGTTTTTAAGTGGTGCCGGTGGTGGGAGTCGAACCCACACGTCCTTGCGAACTCAGGATTTTAAGTCATTCTAGGAAAACGCTACAGGCGTTTAAAATAAAGAGAATTAGCGATTTTCGACCCGAAAAATTTGACTCAAAAAACTCACTTTACACCCATTTTATTTGACTCAAAACAATAAAATGTGGTGCAGTTGGAGTACTGGTATACTATCTCTTTCAAGAGCCTAGCGCGGATGCGCTCACAAACTTAGCCTTGTGCTAAGTTTTTTCAATATTAATAACCTTAGGTTCTTCCTGTGATAGTTTTATCTTTTCCTTTTGATACATCCTTCCTTCTTCGATGCTGAGCCATTTAAGTAGCCAGTGGGCAATTTCCACAATTTTAAGAAGACCATCATTGACATCTTCAAAAAACTTCTTATCCATAAAAACTCCTTTAATATAAATTTCTGTTGCAATTTTTAAGTCTTTATGGTAAAATACTAAAGACTTCAGTAATTGCGATACTGTTTCAGCATTTGCATTGCTGTGGTTGTAGGGATAAGTTGAGAGTTTCGTTTCGCATCGTGGCTCTCAGCTTATTTTTTTATGTCCGCGTAGATTCTCTTAATTCCTTGCCTAACTACTTCAGCTCGACTGACGCCTTGTTCCTTAGAGCAGTAGTGAAGTTGCTGCACTGTTTCATCGTCCATTCTGATTTGAACAAGTGTATTTTTAGGACAATCTGTGGGACGCCCCATTTTTGCCAATGTGTTTTCACCTCCTTTTACTTTTATAATTACAAAAGTATACTAACATTTATAATTACAAAAGTCAAGA
>CANBAX010000057.1 GCA_947366645.1 uncultured Clostridia bacterium | reverse complement strand
CACGCCGAACGACACTCTTTCCCTACACGACGCTCTTCCGATCTACATATTCAGTTGAATATTTACAAAATGCCATAATAACCTCAAAGAGATTTTAGCATAATCGTCAAAAATATACAAGAATTATTAGAATGATTTTAAATTTGATTTCGTAAATTATGGTATGAGAAAAGTAATAATTGTTGTTTTAATGATGTTTATGTTCCCACTTTGCCTTGTGGGCTGTGGCGAAACCACAGAAGCTCTTAGTGAGTATAACCTTACCTTGGAGTATAATGAAGAGAATAAAACGCTTAGAGGCGAGGAAGAAGTTTGCTATGTAAATAATAGCGATACATCTTTTAAAACTCTTTTGTTTCATCTTTATCCAAATGCGTTTAGAGAGGAAGCAAAAAATAAACCATATACGCTGTCAAATAAAAATAAAGCCTTTCCTAATGGCGAAAGCTATGGCGAGATTAATGTAAATGCAGTCTCTTCAAAGGGTGGCGAGTGTGAATTTGAAATTGTGGGCGAAGATAAAAATATTTTAAGCGTTACTCTTCCATGCGAACTTTTCCCTGAGGAAAAAATTTCACTTCAAATAAATTTTGAGGTTAAACTTGCAAACATCAACCATAGGCTGGGCTATGGTAATAACGCGGTAAACTTTGGTAATTTTTATCCTATAGCCTGCGTCTATGAAAGTGGCAAAGGTTTTATGACCGATGTTTACTCCGCAAATGGCGACCCTTTTTATAGTGATAGCGCAAATTATAAGGTAAAACTTACCTATCCAGAAAGCTTTAGTATGGCCTCTTCAGGCGAAGTATTGTCCTCAAATAGCGAGGAGGGGAAAACTACTGCTCATATCGAAGGAAACAAAATACGTGACTTTTGCTTTGTACTTTCTAAAAATTTTAAAACCCTATCTCGCGAAGTCAAGGGTATTAAAATAAACTATTTTTACTATAACGACAAGGAAGGTGAAAACAGCATACAAGTGGCATGCGATAGTGTAAATTTCTTTAATGAAACCTTTGGCGAATATCCATATAAGACTTTAAATGTTGTTGAAACCAATTTCTTAAATGGCGGAATGGAATATCCAAACCTTGTCATGATTTCTGACACCTGCTCGTCTAGCCAAGAATATCAGTATGTTATTGTTCATGAAATTGCACATCAATGGTGGTATGGTGTAGTTGGCAATAATGAATATTCAAGTGCATGGCAGGACGAGGGACTTACCGAATACAGCACTATGCTCTTTTATGAAAGGTATACAAATTATAAAGAAAACTTTGACGAGCTTATTGCAAACGCCACCTCCACCTATAAGCACTTTGTGGAAGTGTACACTCAAATAAATGGCATTCTTGACACCTCCATGTCACGCAGTTTGAATGAGTTTGCTACCGAGCCTGAGTATGTGCATTGCACCTACACCAAGGGTGTACTCATGTTTAATACACTTAGGGAAATGGTGGGCGAGCGAAAGTTTACAAGGGCACTACGTGATTATTATCGAAGATACAGCTACAAAAATGCCAGTCCTGCCGAAATGATAGCAAGCTTTGAGGGAAGCACGGGCTATAGACTAGAAGGATTTTTTGAAAGTTGGCTGAACGGCGAAGTAAAAATTTTATAAGCCCGTCAATAAACTTCGCAATCGTAAAATTTTTTTAAATTTTACTTGCTGCGTTTGCTGTAAAACACCCCAAAACAGTCATTTAGGTTTACTAAACTCCTGCTTGGGATATTTTAGAGCCTTGCCTTGCTTGTTTCTTGGCAGGCTTACGAGGGAGATAAACTTCGCAACCATAAAAAAGAGTAAGCGTTACGCTTACTCTTTTATTTCTTTTTGTAGGGGTGATTTTTTTGCGACTTCTTTAATCATGTCTTCCATTTCCTGCATACATTCGTCAAGATTAAAGTTGTGGGCGCTCTCAAGATATTCTTTTTCGCAAAGAGCTTTGTCTTCAGGGTGTTCTATCCAATAATCAATTACTCTTGCTAGGTCCTCTGGGTCACGCTTGTGAAAAATACATCTTTTGTCTACTGCAAAACCCTTAGTGGCGGAATATTTAGAGTCTGATACAATAGTAAGTTTACCGCATACCACCGCTTCAAGACAAGCGATGCCTTCCAGTTCAACCTCAGCAGGGTGTACATACATATCGCAGTAATTTAACGCGTCAATAATCTCCATTCTTGGGAAAACTTTAAGAAGACAGTTAACATCTAATTTTTGTGCTAGCTTGCGATATTTGTCCTCTTTCGGACCAAGACCTGCAAGTATAATTTGAATTTTATTTTTATATCGCGACAGTGCTACGGCTTTAATAAGGGTATCTTGACTTTTTTCTTTCCCATATCTGCCGGTAGATAGAATTACAATTTTATCTTTAAGTTCTTCAGGTTTTTCCACCTCTTTTTTCTTTACATAAGCATGCACGCCGTTTGAAATTACATGGGCTGGTGTAATTTTTTTAATGTTGGTTTCAAAGATACCTCTAATAAAATCGGTAGGGTAGTGTATGGCACTGCAATATCGATACAAATGCTTGTAAATAAATTTGTAAACTGCGTAGTTTGCAATAGGGAGTTTATCAATTTTAAGATGAGAGGTAAGGTTTTGCGCCTGCATATGAAAGCCTGCGGTAATAGGAATGCCCATCTTGTGTGCAATTTTTGCAGTGGCAAGGCCAAGGCTAAGAGGAACAATGATATGCACAACATCACTACCTTTAAGTGCTTGTTTAATAACTCTCTTGTCAGGCTTTGCAAGGGATACGCCCACCTTTTCCACATAGCTATTAAGTGGCTTACCAAAATTGTGAATAGGCACAACGTAGTAGCCTTCCTTTCCCATCATTTCAATTTCTGGGCAAAGTACTCTAACTTCATGCCCTTTTTCCTTTAAAAAATTTATTAAATTTTTCGATGCAACAACAGTTCCATTTGTTTCCGCACCAAGTACATCGCAAACAACGGTAACGACCATATTTTTCTCCTTAAGTTTAGTATGTTTTATAATTATAAAAAAATTAAGGGAAAATGTAAAGTAAATAAAAAGAGGTAAATGACAAAAAAACAGCGATAAAAGCAAAAAGAATTACATACAATATTAATAAATGTTTGGCAAAAGATAAAAGTTATGATATAATAAAGAAAATTTGTTAGAGGTAAATATGGAAATTTTTAATTCATGGCTAGTGTCAATGCCGATAGCACATCGTGGCTTGCACGATAAGCAGACCCCAGAAAATTCCCTTCCAGCATTTCAAAAAGCAATAGACGCTGGCTATCCAATAGAAATAGATGTACAAATGCTCAGTGATGGCACACCGGTAGTATTTCATGATGAGTCTTTATCTCGCCTAACAGGCAATGATGGATATATAAAGTTTTTGACAAAGGCGGACCTTGATATTCTTCAGTTAAACGGAACAAAGGAAAAGATACCTACATTTGAAGAGGTACTTAAGTTTATTGATGGCAGAACGCCACTTCTTATTGAAATAAAAAATAAGAATAAAGTGGGAGAGCTTGAAAAGAAGGTAATCGAACTTCTAAAAGATTATAAAGGGGAGTTTGCAATTCAGTCCTTCAATCCATTTGTGCTTAGTTATTTTTATAACCATGCACCACAAATTCCAAGAGGTCAACTTGCGGGATATTTAAAAGGTGAAAAAATGCCATTTTTCCAAAAGTATGCGCTTAAAAGAATGCTACTAAATAAAAAGACCTCGCGTCCTGATTTTATTTCCTACGAAGCAAAAACGCTTCCAAATAGGTATGTAAGAAAGTATAGAAAACTACCACTACTTGCGTGGACAGTGCGAAATCAAGGGGAGTATTTAAAGGTGGTAAAATATTGTGATAATGTGATATTTGAGGATTTTGAGCCAAAAATTTAAAAAAATATAAAAAAGCGTTATTTAACGCTTTTTTTAAGTTTTTTTACTTGAATATATGAGCATGCTTGCACTAATACGATAAATACGAAAGTTTTTTAATGCCGTATCGCTTTTCATCTAAAAGTTTGAAATTGCTAAGCGGAATAAGATAATCTTTTTCGTGTTCGCATACAATTACACCATTTTTGGTAAGAAGCTTAAGATTAAAAATTAATTCAAGTGCTGGCAGATAATATTCGCTTTGGTAAGGAGGGTCAAGAAGAATAATGTCAAATTGCTGTCCTTTAAGTAATTTTAACGCTTTATCAAAAGGAAGATTTATCACCTTTGAAGAAATGCCCAACGCTTTAAGGTTGGCTTTGGTATAATCTACACTTCTTTTGTCGGCGTCCACAAAAACGACATCACTCGCACCTCTGCTTATTGCCTCTATGCCAAGCGCACCACTACCTGAAAAAAGGTCAAGGACTTTTGCATCTATTACATCGAAAGCAAGTTTATTAAAAAGTGCTTGTTTAACGATATCAGCGGTAGGCCTGATATGCTGATATTTGTTGTCAATTAAAACTCTTCCCTTGTATTTTCCTGCGGTAACTCTCATAAAAAGATTATAACATAAAAAAATACAAATTCAAAACACTTAATGGTTAAAAAGAGTGCCGTCAATGTGCCGTCAAATCGACACTAAAATGTAAGACGCAAAGTAAAATGGTAGTAACACTAAAAGGAGAAAAAAATGAGTAACTACCCAAGATTTACACTGCGTATACCACGAAGTATGTTAAACAAGTTAGCATACACAGCGAAATTTTATGGCAGGACGAAGAACAAAGAGATAGAAATGATGATACGCAAGTACATCAATGATTTCGAACGTATGTATGGGACAATAACCTCAGTTGAAGAGGACGAATAAAAAAAATAAAATTTTGATAAAAAGAAAAAAATGATTGACAAGGGTAAACAATGTGAGTATAATAGCCCTTGTAAACTTTATTATGCGAAAAAGCAAGTATTGTTTATGGTATATGTCATTTTGATAGACTTAATCTGTAGTTGAAATGTGTAGAAACCATATTTCCGAGTGGTGAGAGTTTTAAATCGGACTGGCGGACTTTCCATAAGGAAAGCGGAATAGCAAAATGTATCATTTTGCCCGCGTAGTCCAAAGGACACCTAATTTGGAAGAGGACTAGGATGAGAAACCGCGAGGGTAGCGGTTAGCACATTTCAATGGGCGTGTTCGCGTAAAAATTTGTATTTTAAATTGGAACAAATGAAAATACAAATTTCCGTGTGGTGTCTGTCCTAATATGGACTTGTAGCTCAGTTGGTAGAGCAATTGACTCTTAATCAATGGGTCCGGGGTTCGAGTCCCCGCAAGTCCACCAAATCAAAGAGAGAGTATGAAAAGTACTCTCTCTTTTTTTTGTTGTGAACAAAAAAACAAAAAATTCTACAACTTGTGCGAAAAAC
>CANBAX010000056.1 GCA_947366645.1 uncultured Clostridia bacterium | reverse complement strand
CGGCTTCGGTCGAAATGACAAGGTGTAAATACGGCTTCGGTCGAAATGACAAGGTAAAATTATGTATTTCGCTCGAAATGACAAGGTGAAATTATGTATTTCGCTCAAAATGACAAGGTGTAAATATTGGCTTCGGTCGAAATAACAAGCGGTGGATTTTAAGATTTCTCCGCTACCGGCTAAAGCCCTTCGGTCGAAATAACAGTGGCGGGAGTTGTCGAAATGACAAAAAATGTAGGTCTAAATGACAGTGCCTAATGTAGGTCGAGATGACAATGCCTTAGGCACTTTTAAACGTTACGCTGGTTTCTTCAACTACTCTCAGAATGACAAAGAGCGGGTGAGATGACAGAAAAAATCATGTTGATTTTGAGTGTATTAGCCCAAAGGATACCCTTTCTTCTATTTCATCTTTATCAAGGACTACAACCTCTACTTTTTGGTCAAGTTTCACAATTTCATATATCTGTTTTTGTTTATCCTCGGTGGCATTTGAAATATGAAGTAATCCGCTTGCACCATTGTCCAATTTTATAATAGCACCAAATTTTAAGATTTTTACCACCTCGCCACTATAGGTATTTCCCACAACAAGTTCACGAATGGCAAGGGTTTTTGGGCTTTCCTGCAAGGCTTTAAGGGAAAGTGCCACCTTTTTATTTATTCTATCAAGTTCTAGCACTTTGAATGTATATTCCTCACCCTCCTTAATCTCTTCATTTGGGTTTTCAATACGTTTATGCGAGATGTTTGAAATATGAATAAAGCAGTCTACCCCGTCTACATCAACAAAAGCACCATATGGAAGTATTTTCTTTACTTTACCTTTAACTACCTTATTAACAAATATTGAATTCCAAAACAGGCTTTCATTCCTTTCCTTTACTTGGGTGGCAAGGAGTTTGATGCTGGCAATAATTTTCTTCTCCTCTCTATTTATTTCTGTTACGGTGGCGTCGAATTGTTTTCCAACTAATTTGCGTATATCACGAGTGGCTGTTGTAAAAATTTCATCGGAAGGAATAAATATTTCATACTCTCCCATACGAGATACTAAACCACCATCACGATTACCTGACACAACAAAACTGAAGGAACTGCCGAGTTTCAGTTTTTGAGCGTTTTGTGTGGCAAGAGTTTTATCGTCAGCCAGCCGTTTGGAAACCTCTATTATTCCTTCTTCATTCTTCTGGTTTGTGATGATAACTTTAAATCTATCCCCTATTTTTAGACTTTCATAGTCATCAAAATCATCACGAGGAATAAAGGCGTCATTCTTGCCACCTATATTAAATATTACTCCGTCTTGGCGTTTTATTACTACTACGCCATCAAACATTTGTCCCTTTTTATAACTTGTAAAGGTTTTATCTATTGCTTCTAAATTAAAATTTTCGTTCATTTTTTTCTTCTCTTTATATTTTAGACTAACAAATATTTTTTTAAATGTCAAATTTTTCATAATTAAATTCGCTTTTAGTATTGAAATTTTAAACAAATATGATATACTTTTAATATCAAAAGGAGTTATAAATATGGAACAAGAAGTAAAAATGGTGAAGGCAAGCGAATTTTTCAATGACAAAACTTATACAGAAAGAGAGCCTTCTGGCTGGGAAGTAAAAAAAGATGAAGATGGAGTTTACAAATTCTATCACAAAGATGCAGACCTATATCTTGAAGCAGATGACATAAATAGATATTACGACATTGAAATAATTGATATTGGCGAAGTTAACGATGATAAGGCTTCTGCAATGGTTGAATTGCAAAGTGAAGAATGGATTTGTGTTAACCTTGACAGAGTTGGAAATGTTAAATTTGCACAAATTTCAAATGAAGCAACTATTAAAAGAATGCTAGACGAAAACGTATAAAAAAAGCACAACTTATTGTTGTGCTTTTTTTGTATAGATTTCTCCGCTTCGGGCTGAAGCCCTTCGGTCGAAATGACAAGATGGAAGAAACCGGGCTACGGTCGAAATGACAAGATGGAAGAAACCGGGCTACGGTCGAAATGACAAGGTAAAAGTAAATGAATTTCGGTCGAAAAGATAAAGTGGTTGGATTATAGTTCTCTCCACTGCGGTCGAGATGACATAAGGAGGAGTTGGTCGAAATGACAAGATAAAAGTAAATGAATTTCGGTCGTAATGACAAGGGTATATCGTGTTTTGGTCGCAATAACAAAGGTATTAAGTGTTTTGGTTTGAAATGACAAGATGGTTGGAGTATAGTTCTCTCCACTACGGTCGAGATGACATAAGGAGGAGTTGGTCGAAATGACAAGAACAGAGAGATTCCCCCACTACACTGCGTTTCGGTCGAAATGACAGACATTAAACGGGATTCTTCACTTTCTTTTTCTTTGCTTTTTTCTTTTCGGCGTCTGCAAGAATAACTTGTTCTTGCAAAGTTTTCATTTTATCAGCGACTATTTCGCTTGCTTTTTCAAGCACCTCTTCATTTGCTTTTTGACCATAGAAGTCGCTAAGTTCAAAAGGCTCGCCAACCGTTATTACTGTACGATGACAAAAGCGTGGACGGCTGGATATATACATTGGCACCACCGGCACTTTTGCTTTAATTGCAAACATACTTACGCCTTGTTTTACCTGACCAAGTGACAAATCCTCCGATTTATTTCTTGTACCTTCTGGGAAGATAAATAGTTTTTTACCCTCTTTTAGCACCTTTAAGCAATTTTTTACAGCAGTAATATCAGTGGAATTTCTATCTATCTTAATGCAGCCTATCTTCTTCATAAACCAGCCGATAAGTTTATTTTCAAACCACTCTTTTTTTGTGAGATAATATTTTTTCTCCCATGTATTGACTGCTATGAGTATTGCATCAAAATTAGAGGTGTGATTACACGAAAGTATTGCCGCGCCTTTAGGCAGATTTTTTTTGCCAACTATCTTTGTTGGATAAAATATCTTTAAGTATATAGCTACTAGAAACTGCGCAATTCTAAATATCATTACTGTCCTCCTTTTTTATTGCTTGCCCGCAAGCATATGCCGTCGCAAACGCTATTTGTAGATTAAAGCCACCTGTAAGGCAGTCTACATCAAGTACCTCTCCTATAAAATACAGACCTTTACATATCTTACTTTCCATAGTGGAAGGATTTATCTCTTTTAAATTCACTCCACCACTTGTGACTATTCCGCTATCAAGTGGATACAACTGTTTATATGCAATAGAAAAGTGTTTTAGGCCTTTTGCTAATCTTTCTCTCTCCTGTTGAGTAATAGTATTAATTTTACGAAGTGGGCTTAATGTCAATTTATATAAGAAAAACTCAATAAAATTTTTGGGAAGCAGAGTGCGCATTACATTAAATAGATTTTTATTTTTTCCTTCATCAAACTCGCGTAAAAGGCGAGCTTCGAGTTGCTCATATGACAGAGCGGGCTTTAAATCAAGGTAAAGTTCCACCTTTTTTGCCCTATTAATATAACTTGACATAGTAAGCACTATTGGCCCTGTAATCCCCTCATCAGTAAACAGCATTTCGCCAAACTGGCTATATTTTTTATTATCTGCAACTGCGTACAGTGTTACATTTTTAAGTGGCAAGCCTTGCATATTTTTAACGCTTTCGTTAAGTTTGATTGGTACTAACGCAGGTTTTGGCTCTACTATGCTATGCCCTAGCATTTTAGCAAATTTATAGCCATCACCCTCACTGCCAGTGCCAGAGTAGGTCTTGCCACCAGTGGCAATTATCACTTTATCAAAAGTATAGCGGGCTTTCGTGGTTGTGACTATATAAGACTGCGAAATGATAGATTTCTCCACTTTGCGACCATAGGTCGCGTCTGTCGAAATGACAGAAGATGAAAAAGTCGAAATGACAGGGTCGGGCTGAATGACAGGACAAGTCAAGGAAACATCTTTTGACTGGCTTCCGCAAGTCGCAAGACGAGGACACATTCGCTCCACCGATACCACCTTTTCATTGAGTTTAACTTGCACGTGCTTACACGCCCTTTCCAGCGTTTTAATTACATCACTAGATTTATCGCTTATTGGGAACACTCGGCCACCGCGTTCCGTTTTAAGCGAAAGTCCCTCCCCCTCAAAATAAGCCATCGTATCACTTGGAAGAAAACGACTTATTGCACTTTGAATGAACTTTTCGCCATTGACGACATTTGATAGAAACTCTTGTTTATCACAGTTATTAGTCAAATTACATCTTCCCTTACCCGTGATAAAAAGTTTTTTCCCGCATTTCTCATTTCCGTCAAATATAGTAACATCATAGCCCTGTAATTGTGAAGCAACAAATAGTCCGCTTGCTCCGCCGCCTATGACTGCTATCCTCATCTTTCCCTCACAAGGCTTGAAAGTTCTCTTTCATTTAAGTCCCTATAGTCCCCGCGTTTAAGTCCGCCGAGGGTAACCTCTCCTATCCTTACCCGCTTTAAAAGTTTTATACTCCTTCCTATCGCTTCAAACATTCTTCTTATCTGCCTATTCTGCCCTTCATCAATTACCACTGAAAGTTTTGTTGTTCCCTTTTCATAGCACAGCCATTTAACCTTTGCTTCCGGCATTCTTTCGCCTTCCACAACTACACCTGCACGAAGTACGGCAAGTTCGCTTTCCTTTACCTCACCTTCCACATTCACTTTATATTCTTTCTCTATATTATATGACGGGTGCATTATCTTATTTGCAAAGTCGCCATCGTTTGTGAGAAGGATAAGTCCCTCTGTATCATAGTCAAGTCTACCGACAGAAAATAACCGCTGTTGACATTTTACAAGTTCGTATATCGTCTTTCTTCCCTTTTCGTCACTTGCCGTGCAAGCATACCCTTTTGGTTTATTTAGTTTTATATACACAAAAGAGGAAGGAAGTTTGACCTCTTTCCCCTCTGCTGTGACTTTATCCCGCTTTTCATTTATATTTACACCCATCTCAGTGACTACACGGCCGTTTACCGTAACCTTTCCCTCTGAAATGAGAGTATCACATTTCCGTCTTGACGCAACCCCGCTATTTGATAAAAATTTGTTTAAACGCATTCATTACACTTACCATTTTCGGAAGATATCTTTGAGTTTCTCCAGTATGGTATTACTCCTTACCTCTTCCATTGTATATATTTTTTCAGAAAATAGCAAGTCATTACCATAATAAGTTGAAATTTCACCTACAACTTTATCCTTTGATACACCACCTTCTATTTTCTCAGGCAGTTTATAGATATAGGTTATTTTTCCTTTCTCTTCCTCACGCATTGGATAGCGATAACTTCCTTTTGTGCCTACTTTGACAAACTCTTTACGCGCATCTTCAAGGCGTAAATACTGCGAATAATCATAATCCTTAGTAACTTCTACCATTTCATATTCATTAAAGCCTTTCT
>CANBAX010000055.1 GCA_947366645.1 uncultured Clostridia bacterium | reverse complement strand
ATTATGTACTATTACCTTGCCGTTTTCCGTTCACGAAGTGAAACATTATATTTTGCAAATATACTTCGCTCAAATGGAGTCATAGTAAGCATAATCAACACGCCAAAAGAGGCAGGGCAGACCTGCGGAATTTGTGTAAAGTTTATGCCAAATAGCTTTGAGGTTGCTAAAAAAATATTTATGCAAAAGCCGTTTAAAACTTTTGCAGGTTTTTATAGTGTAATGTTAAAAAATGGTGGAATGGAACTTACTAGATTATAATTTGTATAAACTCCGATAGTTTTCATATGATAAATATATGAAAGCGATTTATAGCGTAGTAATTCTGTCGTTAGTGGCAATTATGTTGTCATTTTTAATTTATTGTGTAAATGGGTATTTTTATCCTATGCGCTATACAAGTGAGATTAAAGAGTTAAGTCAAAAGTATGATTTAGAGCCTTCACTTGTTGCGTCAGTTGTTAATGTAGAAAGTGGTTATAATCCAAATCGCACCTCGCCAAAGGGTGCAAAAGGACTAATGCAAATCATGCCTTCAACAGCCGAGTGGCTTTGTGAAAAACTTAAACTAGAATATGATGAAGAAAAATTATATGAAGTAAAATATAACCTAAATCTAGGTTGCTATTATTTAAAGTCCCTTGTTAATAATTTTGAAGATAGGTCTACAGCCATGTGTGCATATAACGCAGGGCCAACCAATGTAAGGAATTGGCTTAAAGATAGCGAATATTCGCAAGACGGAAAAACTTTAAAAAAGGTGCCGTTTTCTGAAACTCAAAACTACATCGTAAAACTCAATAAAAATCTTAAATACTATAGCCGAAAATATAAATAAAAGTGCATAATGTATATATAATGCCTAAAAAGTCGGTTATTCCGTCCAAAAAATTTGACAAACCTCTTGTAATTATGTTAATTTTACTTAAGAGGTAAAAAATGGCAGAATTACAAAATTTATCTACCGAACTTGAGGTAAGAAAACAAAAAATTCAAGATTTAAAAGAAATGGGAGAAATTCCCTATAAGGCAAAATTCGAGAGAACTTGCACTATAAAAGAGGCAAGAGGAAAACTAGGCGAGCATGTAAAGATATGTGGTCGCGTCGTTTTCAAACGCGTTATGGGTAAGTTTGGCTTTATGCAGATAAGAGATATTGAGGATAAAATACAAATCTCTGTGGGCAGAAATGAACTTGATGAAGAGGCGTATACATTCTATAAAAAGTATGTCGATATTGCCGACTTTGTAGGCGTAGAAGGGGAAGTGTATACCACTCAAACAGGGGAAGTTACTGTAAAAGCAGAGAAGGTGATTCTTCTTTCAAAAACTATGCGCCCGCTCCCAGAGAAATTCCATGGGCTTACAGATACTGAGGCAAAATATCGTCAACGCTATCTTGACTTAATATCAAATGAAGAGGCAAGGGAAGTGTTTATCGGAAGAAGTAAACTGCTTGCGTTTATCAGGAGATATCTAGGAGAAAATGGCTTTATGGAGGTGGAAACACCAATTCTTCAAAATGCAGTGTGCGGTGCAAGTGCAAAGCCTTTCTTTACACATCATAACGCACTTGATATTGACTTAAATCTTCGTATAGCGCCAGAAACCTACTTAAAGCAATGTATTGCAGGTGGTTTTGATAGAGTGTTTGAAGTTGCAAAATGTTTCAGAAATGAGGGAATGGATACTCAGCACCTTCAAGAATTTACTCAGGTTGAATGGTACGCTTCTTATTGGAACTTTGAGGAAAACATCAAATTTTTCCAAGGCTTTTTAAAGAATTTATTACTAGAACTTACTGGAAAAACTACTATAGAAAAGGACGGCGTAGTATTAGACTTTGGAAAAGAAAACCTAGATAGAATAAATTATGTAGAAACCATGCGTGAAATTTTAGGATTTGATTTTCTTGCTGAAAATGACCCAGTAGAGTTAAAAAAGAAGATAGTTTCAAAAGGACTTTTCACTATGGGCGAACTTGAAGATTATAAATCAGTAAGCCAGATAATTGATTTCGTATATAAAAAGAAGATACGAGAGAGGATAGTACAGCCAACTATCTTGTATAACTATCCAGCATCATTAATTCCACTTGCTCGCCGTAACGATGAAGATGAAAGAATAATAGATGTATTCCAAGTAGTTGTTATGGGTACCGAACTTTGTAAAGCGTATTCCGAACTTGTTAATCCGCTTCAACAACGCGAGGCATTCGAGAAACAACTTGAAGCAAAGAAACAGGGTGATGATGAAACTATGGACCTTGATGAAGGGTTTATGCTTGCTATGGAACATGGAATGCCACCAATAAGCGGACTGGGTTGCGGACTTGATAGACTTCTTATGTTAATATATAACCAAGCGTCTGTAAGAGATGTTGTGCTATTCCCAATTATGAGGTAGAAGTGAAAGCAGAAGAAATTAAAAAACATCTTGATAAACTATTTCCATTTGCAGAATGTGAATTACATTACAATAGTCCTTATCAGCTTCTTGTTGCGACAATCTTGTCTGCACAATGCACAGATAAGCGGGTGAATATTGTTACTGAAGAGTTGTTTAAGCGTGCAGGCACGCCTCATGAAATGATTCAGCTTAGTCAAGAGGAACTAGAAAAACTTATTCACTCCTGTGGCTTTTATCATAATAAGGCAAAAAATATCTTAAAGATGAGCAAGGAACTTGTTGAAAAGTATAATGGACAAGTACCCGAGTCGCTAGAAGAGATGCAAACCTTGGCTGGGGTGGGAAGAAAGACAGCGAATGTTGTATACAGCGAGGGGTTTAAAGGTGACGCTTTTGCGGTAGATACTCATGTTTTGCGTGTATCAAATAGATTAGGACTTGCTGATACTGATGACCCAAATAAATGTGAACTTGCTCTTACAAAGTTCTTTCCAAAAAATCATTGGAGCGAACTTCATCTTCAAATGGTGCATTTTGGAAGATATAAATGTAAGTCGCAGAAACCAGACTGCAAAGACTGTCCATTTGAGTCAATGTGTAAATTTAAAACCAAGATGTAGTATAAAATTTATGTAATGGTAAATCTTTGAGTAGAAGGCGACCGACGAGATGATGTCTTGTCAGTTAAATAATCTTACTCACAAGGAAAAACAGAACTGGCGGATTTTCAAGTCAGCGGAGTTATAGTAATAAGGAGATAATTTTGTTTTTAGATAGAGTAAAAATATCAATAAAAGCAGGAAATGGTGGCAATGGTGCCATATCTTTTTTGCGTACAAAACTTGTCGCAAATGGTGGGCCAGATGGTGGTGAAGGCGGCAAAGGCGGAAATGTTGTTTTTGTAGCAACCCGCGATATGAATACTCTGTATAGTTTTCGTTTTAAAAAGAAGTTTGTCGCAGGTGACGGCTTAAATGGTGCTAAAAAATTACAGACCGGTGCCAGCGGTAAAGATGAAATTATAGAGGTTCCCTGCGGGACTGTAATTATAGACGCCAAAACAGATAAAATAATTGCCGATTTGTATGAACATGGTATGAAATTTATTGCATTAAAGGGTGGTAATGGTGGTCATGGTAATGCTTATTATAAATCCTCTATAAAGCAGGCACCACATTATTCACAAACTGGCGAAATAACTACATCTCGTGAAGTAATTTTGGAATTAAAGACGATAGCCGATGTTGGCTTGGTTGGATTTCCAAATGTAGGAAAGTCCACATTGCTTTCATGTATCTCCAATGCAAATCCGAAAATAGCAAATTATCCTTTCACCACTTTGTATCCAAATCTTGGCGTGTGTGAGGTAAAAGGTCAAACTTTTGTAGTCGCAGACATTCCAGGGCTAATTGAAGGTGCAAGTGAAGGGCAGGGGCTTGGTCATTACTTCTTAAAACATGTTGAAAGAGTGCGGCTTATTTTGCATTTGATAGACGTTTCCGAAAGTGACGGCAGAAATTTTCTAGAAGATTATGATAAAATTAATCATGAGCTGAAAAAGTATAGCGAAAAACTTACTAAGGTTCAGCAAATTGTAGTACTATCTAAAACGGATTTAGTTGATGAAGAAACTCTTATCGCTCGTCGTGAACAATTTATCAAAAAAACAGGAATAACGCCTTTGGAAATTTCAGGTGCAACCTATAATGGAATTGAAAACTTAAAGCTGATAGTGCTTGAAAAATTATCTCACATTCCAAAAAGTGAACCTATAGAAATAGAGGAGCATGATTTTGATAAAAAAGATAATACTTCTATTGTAATAACCCGAGAAGATGACGGCACCTTTGTGGTAAGTGGCGGAAAGATAGATAATTTCATTCGGGGGGTGGTGCTTGATGATACAAGGTCGTTTGCATATTTCCAAGCAAGACTTCAAGAAATGGGAATTATTGATATGCTCAAACAGCGTGGATTAAAGAACGGCGATAGCGTAAGAATTAAAGATATTACATTTGAATATATGCAGTAATTCGCATCGTTTTGACTAGAGGTATTACTTATATAATTTTTTTCCATTATTGTCATTTCAACCGCAGTGGAGAAATCCATTAAACAAAAAGTACCTAAGCCATTGTCATTTCGACCGAAACGCAGTGGAGCGGAGAAATCTATTTACTCTTTCTGTGATTTCGACCGAAGGACGTTTTTCCCTACCTATGTCATTTCAACCGGAACGCAGTGTAGCGGAGAAATCCATTAAACAAAAAGTACCTAAGCCATTGTCATTTCGACCGAAGGACGTTTTTCCCTACCTATGTCATTTCGACCGAAGGACGATAGTCCGCAGCGGAGAAAACCAAAAAAACAACATATAGTTACTATTATGTATGCATACTAGCAATATATAGTATAATAAAAGGGAGTGAACAATGTTAACAACAAAACAGCGCGCACATTTAAGAGGGCTTGGAAATGCACTTGAGCCTGTTATGCAAATAGGAAAAGAGGGATTAAGCGAAAATTCCTTTGAGGCAATTAATGCACTCTTGGAGGCGCGAGAATTAATAAAAATAAAAGTACTAAAAAATAGTGAGTTGCATGCAAGAGAGGCGTGTGAAATTGTATGCAAAAAATTAGAGGCTGAGCCAGTGCAGGTTATTGGGTCTAACTTTATTATTTATCGTATTTCTTCAAAAAAAGATTTTAAACATATAGAACTTATATAATTATAAAACTTCACTTGGCATTTCTTCGCCTTTATTTGAGTAGCAAATAAGGGCAAATACAAGTAAAATAGAACTTACTATACAGTAATAAAGGTTGATTCTTACAAAAAAGCTAGATAAGAGTAAAACGAAAGCGGAAAGAAGGTATCCTTTGGCTTTGTCGCGACTAAAAGCAAACTTAATAAGTTCCTTGAAAGTGCGGGCCTTATCTTTTTTATATTCAAAAGAAATATATGGAAAATAATCAAAGTCTTTGTAAATGCATTTGTAGGAAGAAAATTTGTCGAGTAATA
>CANBAX010000054.1 GCA_947366645.1 uncultured Clostridia bacterium | reverse complement strand
CAATATTGCGTAATCCCCGTGTCGCCATTTCGTTTACAAGGTTCAGTACGCTTTCCCCAGCACCCACAAGGGCAAGCAAATCTTTAATTGTTTCGCTGTCTTTTAGATAAAGTACAAATATACTTTTTCTTTCAAATAACTTAGTTTTTATGTTAAACTCGTTTAAAAGTTCTTTAAGGTCTTCAAGAAACAATTTATTATGCGAAGCAAATTCCATGTGATAACCAGTAGTGTTGTTCTGGGAGCCAAGTTCACTAAACTTAATACTTGAAGTTGAACAGCCAACATAAGCCCCTTTAATAAAGGCTCGCTTTGTATCTTCGTCGGCAATGATATTTTGGTCAATGTTATAAATAAGTTCCAACCCCTCTTGTCCAACTCGAAGTAGTCCACAGTCCTGAAGCACCTGGGTAGAGATGTAATATGGAAACATAATACGATAATAGGCTGTTTTATTTATGATATAATCATCACTTATTTCTATCTTAAGTTCATCGCCATAAAGCTTTTTTGCAATACTATTAGTTACATCAAAAATTTCCTTAATATCGGTTACAATATCGGCACGAAGACCTTCTGCGTTTTTAGTAATTTGCCCAGAGGCATGAAAAAGTCCCGACAAAAAAGCAAGGCTTTCATCGGCACCATCAAATTCACATTCTAATATTTCAAGTTTAGATTCTCGTGAAAAACTCAATTTTGTCCTCTTTTTTGATGAAATTTTGGCAATTTATCAATATTTACCACCTGCGAAAGTGGAATGCCAAGTTTAAATATAAGATTCATTGCTTTGTTGCACTCGCCAACTCTGTCTGGCCTGTGGGCATCTGAATTGACGATAAACTTCACTCCCTCGCTTGCCATAATTTCAAGTTCTTTGTCAGTAAAACAGATATGCTTTCCATTAAGTTCAACAAAAGTCCCCTTTTGCTTAGCCATTCTTGCCACAGCAAGAGTATCAGTTGGGCAACCATAATTAAGATGAGTGATAACATCAATAGGATACTTATCAAGCGCCTTTAAAAACGCAGTAGTATTACGACTAATAAGTTCCTTGCTCGGTGCAAATGCTCCCGTGCAAATATTGGCAAGACTAAGTTTCATTGCGTCGTTAAACTTGTCCATCTTCACTATTTTGTGAAAACCCATAAGAATCACATCTAAATACTCATAGTCTTCTTCTTTAATATCGATATCTCCATTTTGAGAAATGAGATTTGTTTCCATTCCTAAAAGAATATCAACACCAGTAACCTCTTTTGCGTTTAAGATATCCTCTTTAATATCTGGAATATCTCTTCTTTTCACGCCAAAAAGTCTATGGTTAAAACCATGGTCAGTTATGGCTATTTGTTTTAAACCCTTTTGTTGTGCAACACTTGCACTTTCAAAAATAGTACCCTTGCCATGCCCATTTCGGGAATATTCGCTATGGGTATGATAATCACCAAAAAGTATCATTTTAATCTCCTTATTTAAGTATACCAAGTTTTAAAAAATAGTCAAATTTTATTTTGACTACTTAAAAAATTCTTTTAATTTTCATCCTCAACAAGTCTCATCATTTTTGGACAACTACTATTTTGCTCTACCCTATTAAACTCCCTAATCTTCTGCAAATTTTCTTCTTGAAAGTTGTCAAGCTCAAGAATGCCCTCTTTAAACATATCTTCCATTTCCCTGTCAATACTCCTCTCTTTAATAAGTAAATTAAAGTTACCACTAAAATATTTGGCAGGAAAATAGTTTTTAATCCAAGATTTTTTATAGCACTCCATTTCAATTTTAACCAGTTTTGCACCCTCTTTCTGATATTTACTAATTAAAATATCCACCTTTCTTTTTATTTTGTTGATACAATGCTCCTTAGTTAAATATAAGTAAGTTATTATAGTATTGTTGGTATACCCCTGACTTATCATAAATTTTGCCTCTTTAACATAGTACCGCTCAAGCCCCTCGTATGCTTTTCTAATATTTTCGGGAATGGCAAAAATCCATACTGGCATACGTTCAATAAGTTTAGGATTTGCCCTTGATAGCAGAAACTTAACATCTTCGTAAAAATTTGTGTTAATCTCATTTTGCAATTCTTCACTGCAATTTAAACTAACATTTTCAATAAATACTAATGAACTTTTTGGGATTTTGCATATGAGTTGATTTCCTTTGTCCTTATTTTTCAGCCATAATTCAAGACCATCGTCGACAATTTGATACCAGTAATTTCTGTTTAATGGTGAAAATTTTACAGTCTTCATATTTCCTCTTACAATATAATATGAAATTAATTAAGTTACTATTTGCCGAAATTTTTGGTAATATAGCGCCTCGCTTTAAAAAGATTTATTAAATCTTATTTAATATGTTATAATAAATTCATAAGGAGTTATTATGGACAAATTTTCTTCGCCACAATATTTTGATAAACTTGATAAATATTGGCGAGCCGCAAACTATTTATCAGCCGCGCAATTATATCTTTTACAAAATCCTCTTTTACGCGACCACGATTTGTGCAAAGAAGATATTAAACTTAAACTTGTTGGCCACTGGGGTACAGTACCAGGGCAAAACTTTGTTTACGCACACTGTAACCGCGTAATAAATAAATACAATTTAAATATGTTCTTGATTTCTGGTCCTGGGCATGGCGGAAACTTTTTAGTTGCCAATAGTTATCTAGAAGGTGTTTATTCTTCTGTATACCCAAAGATATCACAAGATAAAGAAGGTATGGCAAGACTTTGTAAACAATTTTCCTTTCCTTGTGGCATCGGAAGCCACTGCGTACCCGAAACCCCAGGCTCAATACATGAGGGTGGGGAACTTGGTTATAGTCTTTCCCATGCTTTTGGTGCCGTGCTTGATAATCCAGACCTTATTGCCACCTGTATAGTTGGTGACGGCGAGGCAGAAACTGGTCCTCTTGCAAACTCTTGGTTTGGCAATAAGTTTATTAATCCTAAAATCGACGGCACAGTACTTCCCATTCTTCATCTGAACGGTTATAAAATATCCAACCCGACCCTGCTTTCAAGACTAAGTAAAACTGAGTTAAAACATCTTTTTGACGGCTATGGCTATAAACCTTATTTTGTTGAAGGTAGCGAGCCAATGAAAATGCACAAACTTATGTCAGAAGCAATGGACAGTGCAATTCAAGATATCAAGGAAATTAAAAAAGTTGGCACTGCGATAAAATGGCCAATGATAATACTTCGCACTCCTAAAGGTTGGACTGGGCCAAAAATGGTAGACGGAAAAGAAGTTGAAGGCTCTTTCCGCGCTCATCAAGTGCCGGTAAATATGGATAAAGAAGAAAACATCAATATATTAAAAGAATGGCTTTTAAGTTATAAACCTAATGAACTATTTGATAAAGACTATAAACTCAAAAAAGAAATCGCAAGCATAATTCCACAAGGCGACAGACGTATGACTGCAAATCCAGTAACAAATGGCGGACTACTACTCAAAGAACTTGTCACCCCACCTATTGAAAAGTATGCAGTAAAATTTAAAGGACATGGAACTACAACTGCGCAAGATATGCTGGAACTTGGCGGATATATTCGCGACCTGTTTAAACTTAATAAAAATAATTATCGCATATTCAGCCCAGACGAAGCTATGAGTAATCGGTTATACAAAACTTTTGAGGTGGAAAATCGAGCCTTTAATCTCCCTATCCTTCCTACCGATGAAAAACTTTCGCCTACCGGAAGGATACAAGATAGCTATCTTTCCGAGCATATGTGTGAAGGTATGCTAGAAGGCTACCTACTCACCGGCCGACACGGAATGTTTGATAGTTATGAGGCATTTATTCGTGTGGTAGATAGCATGGTCGCACAGCACGCAAAATGGCTTAAAGTATGCAATGAGATACCTTGGAGAGCGAATATTTCTTCACTTAACCTTATTCTTACAAGTAATGTATGGCAACAAGACCATAACGGCTTTACTCATCAAGACCCTGGTTTCGTCGACCATATTGTAAGCAAAAAGGCAGATGTTGTAAGAGTGTACCTGCCTGCCGATGCAAATTGTCTTCTTTCCTGCTATGACCATTGTGCAAAAAGTAAAAATTATGTCAATGTAATAGTTGCCTCCAAACACCCTACCTTTCAGTGGCTTAATATGGAAGAAGCGAAAGAGCATTGCCGCGAAGGTGTAAGTGAATGGAAATGGGCTGGCATGAATGACACTAAGCACCCAGACCTTGTAATTGCCTCTTGTGGAGATACCGCCACCGTAGAATCCCTTGCCACCGTCACCCTGCTTAAACAACTACTGCCAAAACTTAACGTCAAATTTATAAATGTAGTCGACCTTATGAAACTGGTTTCAAATAAAGAGCATTCACATGGGCTTACAGATAAAGAATTTGACAAATTATTCACCACCGATAAACCAATTATCTTCAATTTCCATGGCTACCCTCGCCTTATTCACCAACTCACCTATAATCGTAAAAATCGCAATCTCCATGTTTCAGGATATAACGAGGAAGGCACAATAACCACCTCCTTTGATATGAGGGCTATGAACAAAACAGATAGATATAATCAACTTATAAAGGCGATAAAATATCTTGACCTGCCAAAAGCAAAATATAATGAAATATATAAGTTTGCCACCACAAAACTAGAAGAAAACCAAAATTATATTCGTGAGTATGGCATAGATATGCCAGAAATACGCGACTGGAAATGGAATTAATTTTGGTTAACAAAATAAAAAAACACCTCAAATGAGGTGATTTTTTATTCTGAAATATGTCTTGCAATAACTTGAGCTTTAATTTTATCAAACTCTTCTTGGGTAAGAATGTGTCTTTCTCTTAAAGAAACAAGTTTTTCAAGTTCACTAAGTAACTGCTCTTCTTTACTTAACTCTTGTTTTCCAACTACTTTTTTACCGTCAACTGATTTATTACTTTTTGGTACATCTTTGCGTGCTAAATCTATAATATATAATACATTTGCACAAATAAGTGCTAAAACTAAGATTATACCAATAATTATAAGCCATGTTGCTACAGCTGAAATAAATATAATGATATTAAGTAAAACAATAACAAAATTGAATACCACTGCTGTAATTAAAGTTGCTTTCAATTTATTCCTTTTTTCCGGCTTGTATGCTACGATAGACGCACCATTAAGTCCGACAGCCACAAACTCAATAATTGAGATTACAATACATATGATTCCAACAGTTCTTATTACTCCAGCATAATCATCAAAGCCATAATTTAGCGAATCTAATAAAACAGCCCCATCAACTAAGTACAAAATAGCAAGTATACTAAGTACAACGGTGCTCATAATTCCCGCACTTAAAGTTAAATATTTTTTCTTTTCCATTTTTCCTCCTCTTTAATACCTTAATTATACACGGGGGGGGGATTTGTCAAGAGTTTTTTTG
>CANBAX010000053.1 GCA_947366645.1 uncultured Clostridia bacterium | reverse complement strand
TTAAATGCACAAGTTTTAGCATTTTATTCAATGGTGTAAGTGCCAAAATTGCAAGCAGTCCAAAACAGAAAAGAATGGAAATAGTAAAGAATTTATTTTTAAATGGATTTGACTTAAACATATTGCCATTAGTGCGCATTGAAGCCAAGTAGAACATCTGCACAATATTAAGAGTATAGAATGCCATAGTTGATGCTACATATTGATTATATAATTTTAGTCCAAAGGCATAGGCGCCAACTACAAGTATTGTTTGTATCAGCCCTAGTACAACTATCGCCCCGCCTACGCCATCTGAAAATAGACTCTTTTTACTGTCACGTGGTTTGGCGTCCATTAAATCTCGTTCCGGCTTTTCTACACCAAGTGCTATCGCTGGAAGAGAGTCTGTTATTAGGTTTACAAATAATATCTGTACCGGAAACAAAAAGACATAGTGTGGGAAAAATACAGTAGCAAGGAATAAAGATAACATTTCACCCATATTAGCAGAAAAAAGAAATTTAACAGTTTTTTGAATATTCTGATATATCTTTCTTCCTTCCTCTACTGCTACTACTATGGTTGAGAAATTATCATCGGTGACAATAATATCGGCCACTTCTTTTGTAACGTCTGTGCCTTGAATGCCCATACCAATTCCGATACTTGCCTTCTTTAAACTTGGGGCATCGTTTACTCCGTCCCCTGTCATAGCTACCACTCGTCCCTGCTTTTTAAGGATTTCAACAATTCGGACTTTATTGTCCGGACTTACCCTCGCAAAAACATTGATATCTTTTATTTTTTTCAAAAGCTCTTCATCACTTAGTTCATCAAGTTCACTTCCTGTCATCACCTGATTTTTACTGGAAACAATGCCGATTTCTTTGGCGATAGCAAAAGCAGTATCTTTATGGTCACCAGTTATCATTATAGGACGCATACCCGCCTTTTTGCATTTTTCTACCGCTTTATCCACACCTATGCGAGGTGGGTCTATCATTCCTACAAGCCCGATAAAAACTAAATCGCGCTCTTCCATTTTGCCAGTATTCATCGGTTTATATGCAACCGCAAGCACTCTAAGTGCTTCTTCCGCCATGACAGAATTTGCATGCATGATTTCAGTTTTATACTCTTTAGTAAGTGGGCAAATCTTGCCATTAATTAAAATAGAATTACATTTCTTAAGTAAAAAGTCTGTCGCGCCTTTTGTGAACATTATTTTTTTATCATCAACAATGTTTAACGTACTCATAATTTTCCTTTTACTATCAAAAGGCATTTCATCTACTCTGCGATTTAGCTTTTCAATTTTTAATTTATCAAGTCCACACTTTTCGCCAAACTCCGCTAGTGCCACCTCGGTAGGGTCGCCAACATACCTTCCTTTTGACTTTTGTACGTCATTACAAAGTAGAAGTGCGTTAAGAAAAATTTCATTCTTTTGGTAATCTATCCTTCCTTTAATGATACTTCCATTAATAAAGCTTGAAGTAATGGTCATTTTGTTTTGTGTGATAGTGCCAGTCTTATCGGAGCATATTACATCACAAGAGCCTAAAGTTTCAACTGAATGCATACGCTTTACTATCGCTTTTTGCTTTGCAAGTCTTGCTATGCCCATGCTCATAATAATGGTAATAACGGCAGGCATACTTTCAGGTATTGCCGCAACAGAAATTGCTACAGCAGTTAAAAAAGCTTCCAAAATATTTCCTGGACGTGCCACAACCTCTAAAAAGAAGGTGACCGCCGCCATGGCAAGTACAAGATAGGTAAGCACCTTTCCCACATCTTTAATACCCTTTTGAAGTGGGGTCATGTCCTTTTCAACACTTTTTATCGCTTGAGCTATCTTTCCTATCTCAGTGTCTTTTCCTATTGCAACTACCACACCCTTGCCTCTTCCAGCCGTAACAGTACAGCCCTTGTATGCCATATTATGTCTATCTGCAAGAGGGGTATTTTCTGGATAACATTCCTCTGCGACTTTTTTGGTAGCAAAACTTTCACCAGTAAGTGAACTTTCGTCCACCTGCATTGACGCACTTTCTATAACCCGAACATCTGCCGGAACGATAGAGCCAGATTCTAATACAACAATATCCCCCACAACAATGTTTTTCACATTGATTTTTATCTGCTCGCCCCCTCTAAGCACCACGGCCTCAGGCTCTGTCATCTTTTTTAAAGCATCAAGCGACTTTTCTGCTTTATGCTCTTGGACAACTCCGAAAATTGCATTCATAACAACTATAGCAAGAATTATTGCTCCGTCAAATATTTCACCAAAACCACCTTGCACAGCACCAATAATTATTGAGATAGCGGAAGCAGCAAGTAAAATCAATATCATTAGGTCTTTAAATTGTTCCATAAATTTAAAAAATATTGATTTATGTTTTACCTGCCCTAAATCATTATCCTGCCCTTTATTTAATCTTAGCCCTGCCTCCGCTTCACTAAGCCCATCTTTAGACGAACTAAGTTTTAATAGAGTATCGCTTGTAGTTAAGTTATAATACTTTTCCATTCGCCCTTCCTTTTAAAAAATAAATGATAAAATTGCTATAATTATTAAATAAAGTGCAAACCATCTAAAGTTTGTTTTTTCTGTCACTTTAAGCATGACTTTTATAGATAAAGTCCCGACAGCAAAGGCTACAAAGAAAGAAATAATTAAGCCTGCGATGTTTACACTGATGGTTTGTCCCGCCCCTACAATTTCGTATATTTCCATTAATAATGAAAGCAAAATAATAGGCAAACTCATTAAGAATGAAAACTTGGCGGTTTTCTTTTTGTCTGCACCCGACAATATACCGCCGCAGATAGTTGCCCCCGAACGTGATACCCCAGGAAAGGTGGCAAGCCCCTGAAATACGCCCATTATAATTGCGTGTTTTAAAGTAATGTCCTCCCTCACTTTTACCTTTTTCTTAGAAAGTATATCTGTTGCGAATAACACTACGGCACTTATAATAAAGCAAAAACCTAACGCACCGCCCATAAAAGATTTATTAATAAGTGGCATTAAAATCAGCGCAATTATACAGGTAGGAATTGTGGCAAGATAAAGTTTTACAGCTTCATCACTGAAAGGGTGTTTGATAAGTTGCCATATCTCTTTGCGAAGACAAACAAGTACCGAAAAAAAAGTGGCAAGATGCAATATAATACTTACAAATAAAGTTTCCTGCACACCAAACCATTTGCCCAGCAACACTAAATGCCCACTTGATGATACAGGCAAAAACTCTGTAAGCCCTTGCACCGCACCAAGTATAACTAAAAACAGTATTTGCACGCTTGTCTCCTTCTAGTTTAAATATATAAACAAGCCTCTGCAAATATTCATTTTTATTCTTTTAGTTAAACTTCAAATAAAAAACAGAGCAAACGCTCTGCTTTTTATTTATTGAGGTCAGAAATTTCCTTAATTAAATCTTCTATTCTATTATTTATCTTAGCAAGCTCTTCAGGAGAGGACTGTTCTTTCACCTGTTGTGCTTGAAGTTGAAGGTTCTCAATTTCTCTCATAATCTTGTCTGTTTCTTTTGCGATGGCCTCGTTTTGAGAAGTTTCCATTGCTTCGTCGATTTCTGAACTGATAAGCATTTTCATTTTACTAAGTTTGTTTTCTTCTTCGCTTATCATTTCATTTATCTTTTCAAGGCTGGCAAGGTTAGTTTCTTGCTCGCCAGTTATCGGCTTATCTTGAACTTGATTTTTTCTTGGTCTACCAACAGGCTTTTTAGGCTTCTCTTCCGCCTTGTTATCCCCTGCTTTTCTAGGCCTTCCACGTTTTTTCGCTTCTTTAATAGGCTCTTCTTTTACCTCTTTCTTTGGTCGACCACGCTTGCCCTTAGGTTTTTCTTCCACTTTTTCAACTTGTGGCTGCATGATAACCACTGGCTTATCTAGTGTCTCTTGTGGCTTATCTACCTTTTCTTCAATGTCAGATGCTTTTTCCTCGCCTACATAAGAACCAAAAGCCACAACATCGTCAAGCCTAAGTTCTTCCTCTATCTGAGCCTGCTCTTTAGGTTCATCAATAAGGGTTCCATTCATATCGTAAACTCTGCCATCTGTATCATGGAAAAGTCCATTTGGGTCATGATAAGAGCCGTCTTTATAAACAAAGTTCCCATTTTCGTCGTATACACCATCATTAGTGTTTTCAACTATCTCATCACCAAGTCTTGCTCTTAAAGTATTGTTTTCATCTACAAGCCTTTTAATCTGAGTTTGAACTACTATAAGTTCCTGCTCATTGTTATCACGCTGTTTAATCAAATCACTTTTTTCCTGCGCAACTTTTCGCTCTGCTTGTGACTGTGCACTTCTCATAACTTTCTCATAGAAAGACTGATACTCCGCAACCATTGCTTTTTGTACCGCTTCCTTTGAGTCATCAAGTTGAATTCTTAAATTATCTACTTCCTGATTTAATTCTTCAACAGATAACGCAAATTTGGTTTCCTCTTGGTCGTATTCACTTTGCAAACTTTCTTGTTTAGAGATTTCCTGTTCCTGTTGTTTTCTTAAGAACCCTACTTCCATTCTGTTTGTAGTCGCTTCCTGTTGTTGAATAAGTTTGTTTATATTCTCTTTTGAAGCTTGAATTTTTCTTTGTAAATCTTTTTGAACATTTTCATGGTTTCTTCGAAGTGCTTCCTTGCCGGCTTCAACCTGAGATATCTTTGAAAGTGTATTTGTCTTTTTGTTTATAAACGCCTCTGTTTCTTTCATGGCTCTTTCAAGCACAAGAGAGCCGTCCACACCTGCATCTGCAAAATTATATTCTACATACTCAACATCACTCTGTTTCGCTTTTTCAAATTCTTCTTTAGCCTTTCTTGCCCTGCTCTCATAATATTCACGAAGTTGTGGGTTGCCTTTTGCTATTTCATTAGAAGAGAAAAGCAAATCAAAGTCAATATACGCCGGTAAATCCACACAAGCGTTTAAAATAAATCTTGCAAAAATATGATAGTGACTATAAATATCATCAAGGTTTGTTGTTTTTCTGCCCTTTAAAAACATTGAAGCAACTATACTTAATATTATCACAAATACTGGAAGCGCAAATGCTGAAATCAAATTCAAACCAGTTAAAGTAGTAACACTGCCCAAACCAAATAACAGCACGATAGAAGCCCAAATAATAGAAACAAAATTTAAATTCTTAATATTATTTGCCCAGCTGCTTGTTTTAAGCGGTTTTTCAATTAGGTTTTCAAGTGAAAGATAATGGGTTGCTTCTTTCTCCCTAAAGAGTATGTATTGTTGCCAATAGTAAACAAGTCTTTTTGGACCTCTTTTTACAAGGTCATTAAATTCTTTAATGTTGTTGGTATCTATTTTTTTATTAATAAACAGCCAAGAATTTAACTTATCCAAACTTCGTCTAAGCCTCATCTCATAAGAAAAAGCTGTTTTTAAAGCAAAAATAAAAATAAAAAATAATTCCACAACTAAAGCAATGGCAAGCAGTCCTTCAAAACGAATAGCTTGTGCCACCTGCTGAAAAAAGGTTTTAAACGAACTTTCTATTTCGCACAATATGGAAAAATTCATAATTTCCTCCTAACTCAAATTAAGTATAACATAATAAAAAAAATAATCATAATAAAAATTAATTAAATTTCTATTTTTAATTATTTTTTTCATATTTTTATTTTTTATTTATTTTTAATAAAAATAGTTATTCTCATTATAT
>CANBAX010000052.1 GCA_947366645.1 uncultured Clostridia bacterium | reverse complement strand
CTCTTTTTTCCTCTTTAGTATTGTATACTATGTTCTTAAATTTTGAATCAGCATTAGGTATAAATTCCATTTTTTCTCCTTTGACTTTAGAAATTAGTATAATGATTTTCTCTATGCACCTTCATTATAGCACATATTATTTTTTTTAGCACCTTTTTTTCTTGGTTTAAAAAAAACATAGCCTTGCTATGCTTTTTTACTTAATTTTTTCATATTAAAGGGAAGTTTTAAAAGTCCTTTTGCTGGCTCTTTATTGCGCTGACGCCAAACATTTATACACATGCCAATCGCAGCCATGAACACCATAACGCTGGTTCCACCGCTTGAAATGAATGGAAGTGGTAATCCTGTTGGCGGAATACTGCCCGTCACCACCGCGATATTGAGTAGTGTTTGCACGCCTATTACAAAAGCCACCCCGCTTACAAGCATGGCACCAAATCTATCTTTGGCATTAAGTGCGATTTTCGCAAGTGAAAGTACAAGTGCCAAAAATACACACATCAGTAAAATTGTACCAACAAACCCCACTTCTTCCCCGATTATCGAAAGAATAAAATCGCTTTCCGCGAAAGGGAGGAATAAGAACTTTTGGCGTGAATTGAAAAGTCCTACCCCGAACCACCCGCCAGAGCCTAGTGAGTAAAGGGATTGAATAAGTTGAAAGCCCTCTCCCTGAGGTGATGCCCAAGGGTCAAGAAAAGCCATAAGTCTTTTAAGTCTATAGGGCTCAAGCACAATAAGGAGTGGCACAAACGCGGCTGCTGGCACCGAAAACATAAGGGTATGTTTCTTACTCATGCCACCAATGATAAGCATAAACAGTGTTACAAAGGCGATACACATGGTGACAGACATACTAGGCTCTAAAATAACCATTACGCAAATAGAGCCGGCCACACATAACACTGGGAACAGTCCTTTAAGTGTTTTTGCTTTTTCATGATTATCTGACAAATGGCTTGCCGCAAAAATGACAAGGGCAAACTTTGCAATCTCCGAAGGCTGAATTGAAAAGCCAAGTATAGAAACCCAACGTTTCGCACCATAGCTTTCTACACCGATGTAGGGTACAAAAACAAGGGCAAGTAGCACCATGGTTATCACATATATCCACCACTTATATTTTTTTAAAAGATGATAATCAAAAAATGCAAAAAAGATAAGTGCGCCTACCCCTAAAACAACACCCATTAATTGCTTAAATAAAAAGAAATACTTATTGCCGTAATGATACTCGGCAGAATAGAAACTTGCGCTATAAACCATAATGCAGCCAAAAGTGACAAGCATTATTACAAGTGCAATAACTAAAAAAGTATGTTTATCAAATGTCTTCTTCAAAGATAACCTCCTTAAAGACTTCTCCTCGAACTGCATAGGAAGCAAACTCATCAAAACTTGCACAAGCCGGCGATAACAATACAATTTGCCCTACACCCGCCTCGCCTCTTGCGTAAAGTGCTGCTTCCCTAAGCGAGGCAAAAACTTCTGGATTATAGCCATACCTTTTGGCACAGGACGCCAAATACTTTCCTGCCTGCCCAAAACAAATAAGTTTTGTTAGCGAATAGCCCTTTGCAAAGAAAGGTTCAAAATCACAATTTTTATTTTGTCCACCCATTAAAAGTAGAATTTCCCGTCCCGCTAAACTTTCAAGAGCCATTTCCACAGAGGAAATATTTGTTGCCTTGCTGTCATCAATTACAAGCGCCCCACTTGAAAGTTTACCCAAAGGTTCAAGTCTATGTTTAGGCGGTTTGAATTTAGAAATTGCTGAGCGAATAACCTTTGGTTTAACTTTAAGCCGCATAGCCACCCCCACCGCCGCCATAATATTCAAAAGGTTTTTATCTCCGACAAGGGAAATCTCGCTAAGAGGAATAATACGTGTGCGATTATAGAAAATTGCACTATTTTTAAGATAAATTCCCTTTTTTAGCGGTCTAAGCGAAAAATATATATTCTTTTTGCTTACTCTAACGCTTTTCACTTCGTCATCATCAAGATTTAAGATAAGAGTGTTTTTATTAATAATCTTCCTTTTTACACGCTTGTACTCTTCGTAACTGCCATGTCTATCTATATGGTCTGGGGCAAGATTTAATAGCACTGAAATATCCGCTGAAAACTTTTGACTAAGTTCCAGCTGAAAATTACTCACTTCGCACACCACCACGCTATCCTTCGTTGTTTCCAAGGCAATAGAAGAAATTGGGAGGCCTATATTTCCACAAACAAAGCTCTTAATACCCGCCTCTTTTAAAATCTCACCTATAAGTGCGGTTGTTGTTGTTTTACCATTAGTCCCAGTAATACCCACAATCCTGCCTTTACAAAACTGATAGCCAAGGTCAAGTTCGCTGATAACCAAGGTCTTTTTCAATAAAAAATGAGAGATTATCTCATTTCCAATTACTTTAATCCCAGGGCTTACAACAACCATGTCGTAATTTTTAGAAGTCGGATTTTTTTCACAGGAAAAGAAATTTGTAAATCTCTCTTCGTCATCATAAAAACTCACACAGGCACCTTTATCGTGTAAAAGTTTACAAGCCGCCTGCCCGCTTGTCCCCATACCATAAACTAAAACTCGTTTTCCTTCTAAATCTTTCATATAACCCCTGTCACAAATAAGTAACCCATCATGCTAGCAAGACCCAGCACGAAGGTTATAACTATATATATTGTGACAATGCGGTTTTCATGCACACCAAGCTGTTCAAAATGGTGATGAAGGGGTGCCATTTTAAAAATTCTTTTGTGTGTACGTTTGTAGTGCGCCACTTGCAGTATGTCGCTGAGTGCAGTTAATACGTAAAGTAGCCCCATGATAGGCATAATTAGTTCTAAACCTGAAAAGACTGCCAGCGAAGCAATAAACCCGCCGATTGCAAGGGAGCCTGTGTCCCCCATAAAAATTTTGGCGGGAAAGCCATTAAAACAAATGTAAGCAAGTAACGCTCCCACCATAGCAAAAGAGGCTACCGCCATATTAGAAAAGGCTTGTCCACCAATAATCGCAAGTATCAAACCAAAGAAGAAAATATAAGTGCCACTGACGCCACTGCAAAGCCCGTCAAGCCCGTCAAGAAGATTTACACTGTTTGTTACCGCAACAAAGAAAATCATAACAAAAGGAATGATAAAAAAGCCTAAATCCAGCGTCAAACCAAAAAGGTCTAACTGGCTTCCCACATTAAAATATACATAAAGTGCCACCACAAGTGAGATGCCCACCTGTCCGATAATTTTTTGGTAGGGTCTTAGCCCTTCATTTTGATGAAACCTAATTTTAATAAAGTCGTCAAGAAAGCCTAGCATACCGTAAGCTAGCATAACCACTAAGGTAAGCACCGCCCAAAAGGCCTGTCCCTTTATAAAAAATAGGGTAGAAATTATGGTTGACGCTATAAAAATTAGCCCTCCCATAGTCGGCGTTCCACTTTTACCCGCGTGCTTGTCCACATAATGGAGTATGGTCTGCGAAAACTTTAATTTTCGGCATAGCGATAGGATAGGAAATGCCACCAGCACTCCTACCCCTAAACCTGTTATACAAACTAAAATATACCTTAAAATATCACTCACTTTCGTCATTGCTCCTTTTTAAAGTAATATGTTTTCTGAAATATTTATATACCTCATCAAAATCGTTATATGGTACTTTTTCACCTTTTATCTCTTGATATTTTTCTGCGCCCTTGCCAAGGATTACAAGTGTGTCCCCCTTTTCGCAGTCATCAAGCGCTTTTTCAATGGCGCACGCCCTGTTTTCACATACTTCATACTTGGTGCCCTTAGCAACGCCGTTTTCTATTTCTTTAATTATTTCAAGAGGCTCTTCACTACGCGGATTATCGCTTGTAAGCCAAAGTTTGTCAGCATACCTGCTTGCAACCTCTCCCATAATCGGACGCTTTATTTTATCCCTGTCGCCACCACAGCCAAATAGTGCGATAAGCCGGCCTTTTGTAAGAGGCTTTGCCGATTTCAAGATATTTTCAATTCCATCACTAGTGTGTGCATAGTCGATAACAATATTAAAGTTTTTGTGTTTAATTATATTAAATCGTCCCTCCACAGGGCTAATATAATGTAAATTAAAGGCAATTTGATTAATATTCACGCCGATAGCATTACAAACACCTATTGCGGCAAGTGCGTTTGAAACATTATACCGCCCAACAAGATTTGTTTTTATAGGCACAATGTTGTCAAGACAGTTGCAAATAAAACTTGTTCCATCGTAGCTGCTTTCAACATTTATAGCAAAGATGTCGCTAGGATTATCAAGCCCATAACTTATGATAGGGAGGTTTGCTATATCTAAAAGTTGCCTAGCCCTTTCATCATCGCTATTAATAAGACCGCATTTCATATTGTCTTTGTTAAAGAAGGAAAGTTTTGTATATGCATATCTGTTCATATCTTTAAAAAAGTCTAAATGGTCTTGGGTAATATTGGTTAAAACCCCCATTTCAAATTTGATACCACTAATTTTTTTAAGTGCAATGGCGTGTGCCGAGACCTCCATAACTACATATTCAACCCCGTCCTCCAACATCTCTTTAAAACATTTGTGTAAAATGTGTGGGTCAGGTGTAGTAAAACCAGTATCATACGCATTGTCGTCATAGCTAACCCCCAGCGTACCAATAAGCCCGACATTCTTTTTGCACCCCTTTAAGATGTCCGCAATAAGTGTGGCGGTGGTGGTCTTTCCATTAGTTCCCGTCACGCCGATGATTTTCAGCTTGTCGCAGGCTTTACCATAGAAGTTTTTGCAAATAAGGGCATACGCCTCCCGCGCATCCTCTACAATAATCTCGCCATCTCTATCATCTGGATTTTGTGTCACTATCGCCTTAGCACCATTTGCAATGGCCTGTGAAATAAAGTCCTCTCCTCGATTTTTCATGCCATTAAGCGCGATAAAGATGTCCCCCTTTTTACAAGTACGACTGTCAATGCTTATGCCAGAGATATCAATATCGTCATCTGTAGCACTGCTCCACGCCTTCACCCCTTCTAAAAGTTCGCGTAATTTCATTTTCCCTCCCTTTTATTTTTAATAATAGTGTAGTAATCAAATTTCAAAATGCGACCATGAAAACAAAAATATTTAAAAATAGACAAAGTAGGACAATTTATATGCTATGCATATTTATTCATTATTTTGTATATTTATTTTGCTTCATTATCTTCACGTAATTTTCAATAGCCTTGCTGTTAAACTTGTAAACTTCTTTTTCCCTAACTTCAAATTTGTCCTTTGCCTCTAAAATAATAATATCAAGCAAATCTCTAAACGGGCTATCGAAAAGATTAAACGCAAGGCTTCCTGGAATGGTGTTAAGCTCATTGACAAAAATTTTATCATCTTGGTCGGCTAAAAAATCTATCCTTACAATGCCGTCGCACTCCAGTGCCCTATAAACAAGCTTTGCAAGTTTTTTAAGTTTATTTTCAAATGCGGGGGTAATATTTGCAACTAAATGCTCTTTTTTATTTAAATATTTGTCCTCAAAAGTATAAATATCTCCTTTATGAACTTCTTGAACATTTGAGGTAAGATAATTTCCATTTATTTTTGTTACGGCAACACAGTACTCTTTTGCACCAGAAATAAACTCTTCAATTATTATTTTTCCGTCATAAACAATGGCATTTTCTATTGATGAAGGCAGCGTATCAACATTTTCACATA
>CANBAX010000051.1 GCA_947366645.1 uncultured Clostridia bacterium | reverse complement strand
ATGATAATTTATTTTTAAATAATATACATTTTTTATATTTTTGCTTGACTTATATACATTTTATATATTAAATTTTTTTATATACTACAAAAAGTATATTTGTTGGTAATTTGGAAAAAAACCAAAGCGACCGTCAGAAGACCCACTAAGAGTTTGGGAAAGGCACATTTGCTATCTTATAGATAAAGGGCTTGTGCATTTTTCAAAAGAAGTGATATTAAGGCGTAGCAATAAGAAAAAAGATAAAGATTAACCTTTATCTTTTTTAATAAGCACTGATAGTACAGCAATGTCAGAAGGGGAAACACCGGAAATTCTTGACGCCTGTCCTAAATTTAGCGGTCTTATTTCATTCAATTTCTCCGCCGCCTCAAGTCTTAGACCGTGATATTTAAAATAATCAAAATCACTTGGTATTAGAACCGCCTCATTCTTCTTAAATTTTGTAATTTCTTCATCTTGTTGCTTTAAATAACCTTCGTATTTGACAATTATGTTAACCTCGTTTAATATTTCATATTCAAAATTATTAAAGATTTGTATTTTTTCATTTACCTTAAATATATCTAAATTACTCCTCTTTAACATTTCCTTAACTGTCATACTTTCCTTAGGTACAGATTCTCCATTCTCAACAAATAAAGAAGCTATTTCTTCGTCAATTTTAACTTTAGTTTGTAAAAGCTTTAATGCCTCTTCTATTTTTGTCTTCTTTTCAAGAAAAATTTGATATCTTTCATCTGTAACAAGCCCTACTTTTCTTCCAATTTCTGTCAGCCTTAAATCAGCATTGTCCTGTCTTAATAAAAGACGATACTCCGCTCTGCTTGTCATCATACGATATGGTTCAAGAGTTCCTTTAGTAACAATATCATCTATTAATACGCCAATATATCCATCACTACGCTTTAAAATAAGTTGGTCACTTCCTTGTAAAAACAGGCTCGCATTTATTCCGGCGATAAGTCCTTGTGCCGCCGCCTCTTCATATCCACTTGTACCATTAATTTGACCTGCGAAGTATAACCCTTTGTGATTTTTAAGTTCAAGTGTAGGGACAAGTTGCTTAGGGTCAATGCAGTCATACTCTATGGCGTAACTATCCCGCATTATTTCCGCATTTTCTAGTCCTTTAAGGGAATGTATCATTTCTTCTTGTATTTGTGTAGGCATTGAAGTAGAAAAGCCTTGTATGTAAATTTCATTTGTGGAAAGTGATTCAGGTTCTAAAAATAACTGATGACGCTCTTTGTCAGCAAAACGCACAATTTTGGTTTCAATAGAAGGGCAGTATCTTGGCCCAACACCTTTGATAAGTCCAGAATATACCGGTGCTTTGTCAAGGTTGGCTTTTATTATCTCATGTGTGCTTTCATTAGTATAGGTCAGATAACATACCGCTTTGTTTTGAGGCTTGGTCTTGCTCATAAACGAAAAAGACTGAATATTTTTCTCTCCATACTGGATTTCCAGTTTAGAAAAATCTATGCTACGGCTGTTTACGCGGGCAGGAGTGCCGGTTTTAAAACGAAGGAGTTTTATTCCTAATCTTTCTAGGCTTGAAGAAAGCAGTTTTGCATTCATAAACCCGTTTGGTCCCACATCTTTTGTATACTCGCCTATAATAATACGACTATCAAGGTAAACGCCGGTGGCAAGCACCACAGCTTTAGCCTTATACTCTATTCCAACCGCAGTTTTAACAAATTTATATTGTCCTTCATCGACAATGTCCACCGCCTCTCCCTGCCTTAAATATAGGTTAGGAGTGTTTTCCAGCGTCTTTTTCATTTCGTTATGATACGCTATTTTGTCAGCCTGTGCGCGTAGACTTTGCACCGCTGGTCCCTTCCCACGATTTAGCATTCTCAGTTGAATTGAAGTTTTGTCAATATTGACACCCATTTCGCCGCCTAGTGCGTCCACCTCGGCTACAAGTTGTCCCTTTGCAGTGCCACCGATAGAAGGATTACACGCCAAAAAAGCCACTGCGTCCAAACTTAGTGTTAGAAGCAGCGTTTTATTTCCCATTCTTGCAAGTGCAAGGGCTGCCTCACAACCAGCATGCCCCGCACCGATAACTATCGCATCAAAATCTTTCATATCTATTTCCCCAAGCAGAATTTTGAAAAAATCAAATCTATGATTTCCTCGTTTTCACATTGTCCTGTGATTTTTCCTAATGTCTGCCACAAATCTTTTATAAGCATGGCCACTACGTCCATACTTTCATTTGCCCTATTTAAAATAACTTCTGTTTTTTTCAACCCCTCATTTAAGTAAGCTAATTGCCTTTCGTTCGATACCACAAGTTTATTAAAATCAATTTCTTCTGTAATAACCTTACAATATATCTTATCTAAAAGTCTGCCAACATTAGTTTTTGTAAGTGCGGACACCTCCACTTCATCTGAAAACTTTTCTAGTACCCTCTTTTTGTCTATTTTGTTAACTACAATTATGTGGTTATGTCCTTTCACAAGGTTTAATATTTCTTTATCGTCACTAGTTAACCTTTCGCTTCCGTCAATTATATGTAGTACTATATCGCTTGAAAAAAGATGTTCCTTGCTTTTATCCACACCTATTTTTTCTATCCTGTCTTCGGTATCGCGTATTCCAGCCGTATCAAAGAAATTGAAGTTTATTCCTTTATAAGAAATGGTTTCTTTAATTGTATCTCGGGTGGTGCCAGCTATATCTGTCACTATTGCTCTCTCACTTCCCACCATAGCATTAAGTAGACTAGACTTACCTGCGTTAGGTGAGCCGATAAGCGCAATATTGATTCCATTTCTAAGATATCGGGCATTCTTGCTTTGCATGGTAATTTCAAGTAAAGAAGTTTTCACGCTTTCTATGGTTTGAAAAATTTTACTTTTTACAGCCTCTTCAAAGTCCTCTTCTGGGTAATCAAGTGTCGCCTCAATTTCAGCCAACTGTTCAGTAAGTTCACTTTGTAAGGACAAAACCTTTTCTTTTAATTTCCCACCGGCAACAGATAATGTGGCCGAAAGTTCACTTTCGCTCTCTGCATTTATTTCGCCGATAATGCTTTCCGCCTCATCAAGCGATATTTTTCCATTTTCAAAGGCGCGTTTTGAAAACTCTCCTGCCTCGGCAAGAGTTGCCCCACTTTCAATAAGTTTTTCGAGTATCTTTTGCGTCAGCACATTTCCGCCATGCACCTGAAATTCAACTATGTCCTCACTAGTATAAGAAAAAGGTGCTTTAAAATATACTAGCATACATTTTTCCACCATTCCGCCGCCTAGGTTAAAATCACCTAGATATAGAAAGCGGGGAGTAATATTCAAGTAATCTAGTTTTGAAGAATAAAAAAGCTTCTTGGCAATATTTAAACTTTCGCCTCCGCTCATTCTTACTATTGATATTGCGCCTTTCCCTAACGGCGTAGATATTGCAACGATAGTCTTTTCTTTCATGATAATTATTTTAACAAAAAAACTTAAAAAAATCAAGCCGAGTTATTATGAATAAAAAAGTCCTAGCATCGCTAGGGCTTTATTTAACGCTTGTCATTATATTCTTTTGGGAAAATTATTACATATCTGCGAGGCTCTGTGCCTTTACTAAGGGTTGTAACCCTTTCGTCGTCTTGAAGTGCGGTGTGAATAATTCTTCTCTCACTTGGGTTCATAGGCTCAAGTTTCATATATCTGCCACTCTTTGCCACCTTATTTGCCATTCTCTTAGCTGTTTGAGTAAGGCTTTCCGCTCTCTTTTCTCTGTACCCCGCAATATCAAGAAGAACTTTCTTCTCTCCTCTTCCAGTTACAGCAGTCAAAAGATTTGAAATTGCGTAAAAGGTTTCTCCGCGTCTTCCTATCGCCTCTCCAAGGTCTTCGCCAGTCACCGAATAAGTGATAAACTTTTCATCTTCAATAGTTGAAATTTCCACCTCTTTTCCAAGAGTATTAAAAAGTCCTTCAAGGAAAGTAATAGGGTCAACCACCTTCTCTTCTTTTTTTGATTTTGGTTTTTCTTGGACTTCTTCTTTCACATTTTCCTTGTTCTCATTTAAAACCTTTTCCTTTTTGATAGGTTTTGGCTCTTCCACGGCCTTTACTGCCTCTTCCTTAACCTCCGCCTTTTCTTCTCTTCTTGCCTTCTCACGCTTAGCATACTTTTCCTTAGCGTCCTCAGAAATAGTAACAATAACTTTGGCTTTCTTAAAAAGTCCGCCTTCATTTAATATTTTAATATCAACATCTTCACGTGGTGCTTTAAGTTCAAGTAAAGCACTCTCGATGGCTTTTTCTATAGTTTTTCCTGTTCCTTCCGCAGATAACATTTTTCTCCCTCCTAATTAAAATTTTCTACTGTAATCCACAACTTCAACTTTGTCTTTCTTTTTCTTTTCATCATGCTTGTTCCATTTGTCAAGAATAAGATTTTGAAGTGGAATTAGTAGCCCGCTTATAATCTGGCTTACCGCCATGTAAATTGCGAACACACTGTTGTAGAATAATGCAAATACACCAAATATAATAGGCATCAAAATTTTTGTCACTTTTCCGCCCGCTGGTGCAGGTGTGGTGTCGCCCTTTTTCTTCCTTGTTGTTAAAAACATGGTAAGGAAGGTTGCAAGTATACAGATAATAGGTAATATAAAATAGCCGTTTACTCTGCCCTTTGATAATTTTAAGTCCTTCATGAAACTATTATAAATAGTTTCTTCGCCTTCTTCTATATTATTCTTGCCAACCTTTGAAACAAAGGTGTTGTAATCAAAAATCGAACTTTGAAGAGGGGAGTCGGCTATCCAAACATTCTGTATCCATAAGAATTTGTCTTGTGACTTTTCATACTTAACTTCAACCGCTTTCATAGCAACACTTTGAATGGCCGTAGAAAGGGTAAGCCCTGCGGTTGTGATGTTTCCTTCTTCATCTTTTACTTCTTCAATAAGTACCACCGGCGTTTCTGGGTTTATGTATTTTACAATAAGCCCGTTTAAATAGGCATTTGTTGTTACCAGCGTTTCTCCCTCGCCACTTGCGAATGATGTTTTATATTCCTCGGTATAAAGAACATCGCCGCCTTGCTTTAAAGAAATATATCTTTCGCCTTCATTATTGGTGACCTCAAAAGTAAGATTACTGAAATCTTTAAAAATCTCATTGCTACCGCCGTTAGATAGGTATGCGTCTGTAATTTGTAAACAATTTGCATAGTCATATTTAAGTGCTTCGTAACTTCCGCTTGTCTTGAATGCGGCCATAGTGTTTAAACCTGAAAATAGCGTGAAGAATATCGCCATATTCAGTCCAAAGAATACAAGCATAAAAACACAACTACCAGCTGAATTGGTATTGTATTTTTTATATAGTTCGTTTTGTTTTTGTTGTAATTGCTGTGGGTTATTGGCGTACTTGGCTTTTATTTTTTCAAGCTCAGGTTGCATCTTTGCTTGATTTGCAGTCATCTTAAAAGTCATTTTCTTGTTTAGGGTATCAATAGGTGCCCAAACAATTCTAATAAGCACTGTTAAAAGAATTATCGCAAGTATATAGTTGTTTGTAAAGCCTTCAAAAGCTTTTATTATAGTTTCCCACATTCCTGTCGGTTCACTCACCGCAAGAAGAGTGCTTAAAATAGCCATCGGCAGTCTCCTTTAATATTAATTGGCACAGGGTCAAATCCATAGCTCTTATTTCTTGGTGTACATCTCATAATACGCTTAAAGCCGATATAGGAACCTCTAAAAGCCC
>CANBAX010000050.1 GCA_947366645.1 uncultured Clostridia bacterium | reverse complement strand
CTCACCTATAGAATATAACTTACTTATAATTCCATTAGAATTTTTCTTACTTGATAATGGAGATACAACTTCAATTACAGTGCCAAGTTGACTTGATAACGCTTTCAGTTTGTCTAAAATATCATTTTCATAAATATAAGCATTGCCTTGGGAAAGCGCTCGCGCAAGCGAGATGTTTACTTCTTTTGAGAGAGAAGTTATCAATTTAATAACTTCATAAGTTTCATGAGTAAAGCTATCAAACTGCGCAAAGTAAAATATTTTATTTTCTAACAATGAAGAATCCTTCATTACTTCATTAAAATAATCTAGTAATCCATTTGCATCAAGCCTGCCCGCAAGCTGTTTTTCATATTCTTCAAAAATAAGACCTATATCATTATATTTTCTTTGATTTATACCGCTATACCCAAGCAAATCTTTAGGCGTAACTCCACTACTTTTAAGTTGGGATACAATTTTATACATTTCATAGCAGAAATTAATATTTTTCTTTTTAAACATGCTTGTAGATACATTTTCTATGGAATTTGCCATAAGTAACAAAGCGTCAGCAGTTGAAACGACTTGATAGTTTTTTATTTTTGATTCTTTAAAAAGCTTATGTACAAGTGAGGTAAGCCCCACTACTGAAATATTAAACATTGCTTTATGTGGAAGAATTTCTAAAACAAGCTTTTCCATAAGCAAGGAAAATCTATCTGGCACTATTATGATATGTTCAATATCCATGTCAGAGTTATCTATGCTTTTGACGAGATTTAAGGTGGCTTCATTTAAAGTTGCCCCTTCCCAAACCTTAAGTTTCATAGATATATATTATCATACTCGTAGTCAAAAGAAAAGAAAAATTTGCTTTTTAAGTCATTGTTTCGCCATTAAACGCCTTTGTAAGTTTGCTTGCCTTATCACATTTTAATTTAATCATGTTTTGCATAAGTTTGGAGTTTTCCATTTTTAGATTAATAAAATCCGCTTTAAGCTGCTTAATTTCTTTATCTTTTTTATTTAAGTCAACTAAAGCCTTTCTAAGAAGATAATTTGAAGACTCTCTCTCCTCTTTCATCTTGCCGGCAAGTTCTTCCACCGCAGTTCTTTTAACAAGCCTTACAAGCCCCATGAATAAACTATTGATATCGCTTTCAGTTAGTATTTCTGTTTTTTTCTTTGTGAATTTAATGATATTGCTTTTATCATTGTCCTTCTTTTTAGTTAAATAGTTTCTATATTTATTTTGATAACGAAGCATCTTGTCTACATCGCCGCCTGAAAGAGTTAGGCAAGCTTTGCGTACAGAATTACCCTCTTTCACAAGATTTTCAATTTTCTTCATAAGCTCAAGTTCTTCATTTTCAGAAAAGTAGTTAATTTCATTCTTTTCATGATTTTTCATATCTATCTTCAACTTTTTAGCTCTCACTAAATCATCTGTTAAATTGTCTACTTCATGATAATAATAATTCCTTACGCTATTTGGCTTTCTACCAAACTTTTTTGCGTGCAGCATAAAAGCATTTTTAAGAGGCTCGTTACTTCTTTTAACCTCTTCCACATATTGAAATAGACTTTTCACCTCTTCATCACGCCATAACCCTTTTTTCATACTTCACTCCTTTAGATATCTAATGCTTGACATAAAAATTTAATTTTAACCTTCTTTTTTAATTTTTTTTACATATTGTTATGGTATGAACAAATTTATTTTAAAAACAAAATATGACTGCCTAATAAAAAACAAGGAGTCCGAGATTATGCTCTCTCCTTGTGAAACTTTAACCTTTGATGAAAGTGATGAGCTTTTAATTTATCCTCTTGGTAAACCAAAGGATTTTTTGCCCTTTACCATAAGCGGTAAAAATCTTGCAAACTGCCCTTACTATAAATTCACAAAGCTTGAAGATGATACTCTTGTCTGCTTGTCTAACTATAGGAATTGTGAAAATTACTCAATGTCTAAATTAAAACTACAAGGTCAGGAATTAGAATTTCAAGTAGGCGAAAACAAACTTATTGTAACTTCTAAGGACTGGCGTAAAATAATTTCGCTTGAAGATAATTTTGAAAAATTTTCAACTGGCTATAAAAACGATATCGCATATATCAAACTTACTTCAATAGACTCAGATACGCTATATGCTTTTAACATAAAGTCGGCAGGTGTCAAACAATTTAAAGGAAGAGAAATAATAATAAAAAATGCCGGCTTTGAGATTAAACATAATAATGCCGAAACTGAAAAATTCACTATTGACACACAAGGACTAAAATCGCAAAATGAAGAAGAACCCGAAAACGATTTTTCGTTAAAACCTGAAAAAGTACCTTATCTATTTTTGCAAAATATTAATAATAAACATTATCAAAGTGCATTTAACATTTGTAGTCAGTCACTAAAAGATAAAATTACAAAAGACACCTTAAAAACTTTTTTTTCAGATGTTATCGACTTTTATTATATTTCCCCAACCACCTACGCTCTTCAAACTAATAAAGAATTAAAACTCTGCAAGTTTACCCTCTATGGCTCCCAGATTGACGATATAGACATTTAAAAAAAGTGGCATTGCCACTTTTTATTATTCAGCTTCATCCTCACCTGTGATTATGCCCTCTGTATACAACCCAACATTTATTTCAGTATTTTTAACTTGTGCAGTACCACAAATTTCTGCATTCCCAGAAATTGTAACCTCATTCGGTCTATCGCTACGAATCTCTTCACCAACCACAGCATCTCCATAAACCTTAGCATTATCACAAATCCATGTCTGTCCAAAGACCTTTGCGTTGTCGTACACTTTGGCATTACCACGAATCCATGCCACACCAAAAATCTCTGCGTTTCCATAAACTTCTGCATCAGCATCAACTGCTCCATAGTAAAAAATCTTTGCATTACCGGAAACTTTTGCATTATCATAAACTCTCACATGGTCTGATAAATCCGCATTATCAGAGACTTTTGCGTTGTCTAAGACTTTTGCACGATGATAAACTTTTGCATTGCCGTATACCCAACAAGTTCCGTCTTGACGCAGGTTGAATTCGCTCTGAACATACCCGCCTTTTTCACCATTTTTAACAAGCACATGACTATCGTCATCTACAATATCTTTAAGAGCAATTATTCTATGTAATAAATGTTCTTTGCCTTTGTTGTCAATAACAATAAGTTCATCTTCCTTATCAGTAGAAAGCATATATTTCTTTTCTTCCATTTTTCTCCTCCATACCTCTATTATACGCGGGGGGGGGATTTGTCAAGAGGTTTTTTAAAAAAAGTGCATTTCTGCACTTTTTTATTCGTCTTCATCTTCGTATTGCATTGGTCTTACTTTATCTAAGATTTCCCTCTTAGTGGTTGCACCATACACACCGTCAGATAAGGCTATTACTTTATTAATGTCTTTAAGAAACACTCCATAACTCGCTTGCATATAATTTTTGTCTGCTAAAGGCTCCAAAATATTAAAAATATAATATACTTCCCATCTATAAGTGACTGGGCGAATGAGTGACAAAACTGGAATTCCCTCTTGACTTTCCTCATTTATTAAGCCTATTATAAGTCTATATTTTCGAGGGGTTTCATTATGTAAAGCCTCATTAACGCCAATATTATATAATTCTTCTTGTCGTTCAAGCATTCCCACTACTTTTTCACCTAAAAATTTCCTTATTTCAAAAGCCGTTTTAAGGCCAATTTTATCAAAATTTCTAAATTCCATTTTTTCTCCTGTACCTAATAATTTTATCACATATTCTTCTTTTGTCAAGATAAAAAGTGGCATCGCCACTTTTTACTTACTATGTTTTTGTTCAAAATTATAACTTGTTCTGCACATATCTTTTAAATCTCGCTCTGCCTTCCAACCAAGTTCTTTATAAGCAAGGTCGGCATTTGCGTAACACTCATCTATATCACCGGCGCGACGTGGTGCAAATTTGTACTTCACTTTGCCTCCACAAACATCATTAAAAGCATTTACTATATCTAGTACTGAATATCCTATACCTGTACCCAAGTTATACACTTTCAGTCCACAATTCCCCCTAAGTTTCTTAACTGCTTTCACATGCCCTTTTGCAAGGTCAACAACATGAATATAATCTCTCACACCTGTACCATCTTTTGTTTTGTAATCATTTCCAAAAATGCTCAAACACTCCAGTTTGCCGGTGGCCACTCTTGTGATATAAGGCATAAGGTTATTTGGAATTCCGTTTGGGTCTTCCCCGATAAGTCCACTATCATGTGCGCCGATAGGATTAAAATATCTTAACAGTGCAATATTATAAGAATTATCGCTTACATATAGGTCTTTTAAAATTTCTTCTATGAAATACTTTGTTCTTCCGTATGGGTTTGTAACACCACCTATTTCAAAATCTTCATAAATAGGCATCTTTTTTGCCTTGCCATATACCGTCGCTGATGAACTGAATACAAAGTTCTTCACCCCATATTCCTTCATGACTTTTAAAAGTGCAACCGTAGACCCAATATTATTGTCATAATATTCTACAGGTTTTTTCACTGACTCGCCAACCGCTTTGAGTCCCGCAAAATGTATAACCGCGTCAATGCCTTCTTTTTTAAATATTTTGCGAAGCAATTTTTCATCACGTACATCGCCAATATAAGTTTTAAAATCTTTACCAGTAATTTCTTTTATGGCATTTGTCACCTTTTTATCACTGTTTGAAAGGTTATCTATAATAACAACCTCTTCCCCAGCCTCTAACATTTCCACCGCTGTATGTGAACCGATATATCCAAGTCCACCTGTTAATAATACGCTCATATAAACCTCCTAATAAAAGCATAGCATATTTATAAGAATTTGCCTAATAAAAAAGTGGCATTGCCACTTTTTACTTTTCTAAAATTTTTGTATCAATATACTTCGCAAATGCTTTATCACGGAAGATTCTATTCTTTTCCCAAAACTCTTTCACTGAATTATTTGTGAAGATATCTTGAAAATCTTCTTTGTTTCTGATAGTCCTTGCAAGCAAATCATATTTTTTCATGTTGTACGCAAGTTCCATATGATTAAAAAGCATTACTAAAAACATATGCTGCTTTCTAGTAAGCGGCTCTTTTACATTGTTATCAAAAATATCTTTAAGTGCATCATAGTTTTCATGATAATACATCCATATTTCACGATGACCTTTTACAAGTTCCCCTTGCGCTTTAATTTTTGACCTGTAAATCACAAAGGCAAAAATTCCCATTGTCATTAGTGCAAACCAAGCACCAAATACAACTAAAATAATTTCAAGTGTTGTCATACTCTCCCCTCCTTATATCATTATTATACGCGGGGGGGGGAGTTTGTCAACTTAATTTTTAAAAAAAGTGGGTTTGCCACTTTTTTATTCATTTACAATTTTAAATTGTACTGGCTCATTTTTAAATAATTCATGAAATTTAATTCCCATTGCTTTTCGTATTTTATCTACACCACTTAGATAACCGTAAGCATACTTCCCTAAATAACGATTAAGCGTTTTTACACTAAAGCCACACTTCTTAGCAAAGGCTTTTTTTGTAAGGTTATTGTCTTTCATGTACGCATAAACTTTCTCTACATCTATCGCATTTAGATATTTTATCATATTCCCCTCCTTTTAAACTCACTGACTATAGTAAGTATAAATATATTATCACTGACTTTAGTCAATTGTCAACCGTTTTACTGACTTTTGTCATATAATTTTTAAAAAGGAGAATAGTATGCAAATTTTTAGTGAAAGATTAAAAGACCTAAGAAAAGAAGCTGGTATTTCTGCGAAACAACTCGCAAAAGAACTAGGCATTAGTGATTCTATAATAATTAGGTGGGAAAACGACCAAAGAGAACCTACAATAAGCAATTTATATAAAATTTCTGTTTACTTTAAAGTTTCAGCAGACTATCTGATAGGACTTGAAGATTAGATTTCTCCACTCCACTATGTTTCGGTCGAAATGACAATGCGGTAAGATATATTTCTGTCAAAATGACAGTATTTTAGGCGGATTATTGTAGCGAAATGTATAATTTTTCATTGCCTTCTTCGCTAATTGTTAAAAAATACACCATAGACATTTTCGCAGTCTTGCGTAAGAACCAACAAGAAAATGT
>CANBAX010000049.1 GCA_947366645.1 uncultured Clostridia bacterium | reverse complement strand
CTTTTTGAATTTGTAATGAATCCATAATATCAGTTAAAGGATTCATAATTGCGAATTGTAAATTCTGAAGTTGCTGGCTGTCTAAATTCAACCCATTGCACATACCATCACACAAAAATGTCATTGTGGCAAGGTGTTGTAATTGTTTGTCTGGATTTGCAAATCGTGTTTCAATTTCGCCTCTTTCATTAATTTCTTTTCCAGAAATTTGTGCTTGTAATAGTTTAAATGCTGTAAAAACTCCAGATTCTCCTCTAAGATTGTCATTTGCACCTAAAACTAAAAGAGAGGTTATTTCTGATGCATTTTTAATGAAGTTAGCGTTATTTGAAAGAAGTGTAGAATATCCGCCATCAGAAGATACATACCACATAGAATTTTCACTATCAGCGGACAAAGACACAGCCCAGTCAGTTGGTTTTCCAGTTATTGTTTGAGTCATGTGGTAGGCAGTTACAAGGTCATGAAAGAAACTATCTATTTCATTGCGACTTGTTTTGCCAGATATGATATTTATTACTTCGTCGGTAATTGATTTAGTTTGTTTTGCATTAGTGTCATAAAGACTTATTCTTGTATCTATTTTCTTGTTATCAACTAACGCCTTAATAATTGGCTCTAATTCATATTCAAATTCTTTTATTTCTTCTATATTAGCGTCAGATTTTGCATTTATTTTAGACATAATTGAAGTTGCAAATATTGAGGAAATTAAATTTTGATTTGGGTTATTAGTTATAGTTTCACAAAGTAAATTTTTTAATTGTGAATTTGTAATAAAATCATTATTTTCATTAAGAAGATTAACAAAATTTTCAGCAGAACATTTTTTAAGATTTTTGATTTTCTCATTAATTCTGTTATTTTTTTCGTTGTAATAAGTGGTATCATTTTGACCAGTGGCAGATTTGGCTTCTATTTCTTTTGGCAAATCTGATACAGTTAGTTTTCCAAGAATTAATCTTGAAGTTATACAACTATCATCTAACAAAGAAGTATCCACCTTGCCATTTTTCAAATTCTCTATTGCGATGTGCTTTATATCTCCGTATTCATTTCCTTCCTTTCTAAGAAGTGCGCTAGCCATGATACTATAGAATTTTTTTGAGTCCATAATCATTCCCCCCTTTCATTCTTTATATATTTTATCACAAAATTTTGTGCTTTTCAAGAGGGTAAACAAAAAAACTGACCTGATTTTTGATAATTTTGGTCAGTTTTTGGTGGTTTTGACACTATTTTTGAGCAAGAACGATTTCTTTTACAAAATTTTGTCCATTTCTTGTGAATTCAATTATAACGGTATCTCCACTATTAAAGCTAAAAAGACTGGTTCGTAAATCCTGCATACTTTTAATTTGTATGCCTCCAAGTGAAGTTATTACATCACCCTTACTAAGTCCTGCCGCCTTTGCTGGTCCTAATGCATCTACAACATAGACGCCGTCTTGATTTAATGCCTCGCCATAAATTTGTGCAATTTCGCTATCGAAGCCAAATACGCCAAGGTATGGTGCTTTATAACTATTATTTTCAATAACTCTATCAAGAATAACCGAGCCTATTTCAATAGGATTTGCAAAGCCAAGTCCTTCACCTTCACTAGCTTTTAGTGTGTTGATGCCCACTACTTCGCCTTTTGTGTTGATAAGAGGTCCTCCGCTATTACCAGGGTTTATGCTTGCGTCGTGTTGAACAAGAGACTGAAGAAAATTGCTTCCACCAGAGGACTCAACTTCAAGTGTTCTATTAAGGGCGGACACAATGCCTTTTGTCACAGTGTGCTTAAATTGCAGAGTAAGGGGAGTTCCAAAAGCAAACACACTTTCTCCCACCTGCAAGGCTTTCGAGCTGCCTATTTTAAGATAAGGGATTTCTTTTGAAGATTTGACTATAGCAAGGTCAAGTCCCGCGTCACGCCATAATAGTTTTCCGCTGCCTATGCTTTTATCGGCATAGTAAAGGTTAATCTTTCCTCCGTCCTCAACAACATGGTTGTTTGTAAGAATGTAATTTCCGTTTTTAAGAGCGACCCCACTTCCAATGGCATAGCCGGTGCCTAGGTCTACGCTTATTCCAACAACAGCACTTCTTGCCTTGTCAAGCATTTCTAGTTCGTCACTGCCTTCAAGCGTAACTTCTCTTACCCGCATATCAACTGATTTGTCTATGTAATACGAGTTATCGCTTTCGCCACAGCCACAAAGTAGGCAGGGCGTTAGCATTAAAAAAGCCAACACGATTTTAGATTTCATTTTTCCTCCCTTCGTCGTCGGCTATTTAAGTCTAAAGAAAACCCCTGGTCTTGTGGACGCGACATCGATTTTTACATCAATGCCTTCCTCAATACCCTGCATAAGAAGATGCTCGCACATATAGTCGTAAGCAAGGTCGGGCGTATTATTCTCTTTGCTAAGGTGTGATAGTACAACCTGCCTTGCCCCTGTGCTTACAAGGTACTCAAGTGCATTGTAACTGTCCTCATTTGAAAGATGTCCATTAGGGCCACTAATTCGCATTTTAAGTGCAAGTGGGTACCGAGTTCCTTTCATCAGCATTTCCTTATCGTAATTTGCCTCAAGATAAACCAACTGACTGTTTGCAATACTGTTAAGTATTCTGTCATTAGTATGTCCTAAATCTGTTAAAATACTTATTTTTTTGTCATTTTGCAAAAAACTATATCCAAAACATGGCACATCGTGTGGGATTTCTACGGGTAAAATATCTAAGTCTAAAAAAGAAAATCCTTTATCGAAGGTTTTTCTGTTTAAAGAGGATATTCGGCTTGCCTTATGGTCAAAGGTGGTCCAAACTTTTTCGTGCGAAAATACAGGCGTGTTGTATTTTCCAGAAAAGACGTCCACTCCTTTGGTGTGGTCAAAATGTTCATGAGTTAAAAAAATTGCGTTAATTTCTTCAGGCCTTACAGATAAAAGTCCAAGTCTTCTTGTAATTTCGTTACAAGAAAGCCCTGCGTCAATTAAAACTTTGGCGTAGTCGCTTTCAAGATAGGTAAGATTTCCGTCACTTCCTGAAGAAAGGTTGATAATTCTCATGAGTGTATTATATCATAATAATATAGTTTTTTCAATTATTTTCAGTAATCTGCGCGCCCAATTAGATAATCCACACTCACAGCAAAATAGTCTGCAAGACGGGAAAGTGCGTCAATACTTGGTTCAATTTTGTTTCGCTCCCATTTGCTGATTTGTTTTTGATTTGACTGTATTTTTTTAGCAAGTGATTCTTGTGATAAATTTTTCTCAGTTCTTAATGATTTAATTCGTTCTCCAACCATAAATAACCTCTATATTGTGCAATACTGTTCTTAAAATCATGTTAACATATAGTTAAGTGATTTGGTTGCAGTACTCAAAAATTGCGATAATATTATTAAATTAGATAAAATACATAGAATTTGTTTAAAATTTTAAAAATTAATCTTGCACAAAGTTATATTTTGGAGTATAATTGAGTGCGTGGAGTAAAAAATGTTATCGACTATTGAATTTATTGACAAACAAAAATTAATCAAAGCAGGAGAGGTTATCGGAGTTGGCGTAAGTGGCGGAAGCGACTCAATGGCACTTCTTTCCTTTTTGGCGGAAAATCAACACAAATATGACATTGAAATTATAGCTATTCATGTAGACCATGGAATACGTGAAAATAGTTATATGGACGCTGACTTCGTGAAGGAAAAGGCGAAGGAACTTGGCGTGAGATTTTATAAATTCCGTATTGACGCACCAAAGCTTGCAAAAGACAAAAATGTAAGTCTTGAAACCGCTGCCCGTGACGGCAGATACGGCGTATTTAACACACTTTTGAGAAAGGGAGTGGTGGATAAAATCGCACTTGCTCATCACGCGCTAGACCAAGCAGAAACCATACTTATGCATATTTTTAGAGGGGCAGGAGTTGCTGGTGCAAAGGGTATGGAGCCAATTCGCGACCACGTTTACATTAGGCCAATGCTAACCACAACTAAGGAAGAGATTTTAAATTATCTTTCAGAACATCAAATTGACTATGTTGATGATTACACAAACAGTGATACTTCATATAATCGAAACTATGTACGCAATGTCATTATGAAAGATATTTTAAAAAGGTGGCCAAACGCGATAAATGCGATTACCGCTTTCGGTCAAAGCGTGACAGATGATGATGAATATATTAATTCTCACATCTATGCAGACGCGATGATGTTTGAAGATAAACTGGTAAGAATTCCAAGTAGTTATTTCCTTTATCCAAATTCAGTTGTCACAAGAGTGATTTTTAAGGCAGTTAAAGGCATTGGAATAACTTGCGATATTGAAAGGAAACATCTTCGTGCGATTAAAGAACTTGCAATAAATGGTGCCAATGGTAATAGACTTTATCTTCCCTTTGATGCGATAGTATTTAAAGAATATGACTATGTGACAATTTCCAATAGAAAACAAGAGGAAGCGACTTTGAATCAACCCTTTAAATGTGGTGAATTTGAGGTACCAAATTTCGGTAAGGTGAATATTAAACGCGTAAAATCTTTTGAACCTTGTGAAGGCAGGCTATACATAGATTACAAAAAACTTCCTAAGTCCGCGGTTTGGAGATTTAGACAAGACGGGGATACCTTTACTAAATTTGGCGGCGGCACTAAAAAACTTAAAAGTTACCTAATTGATAAGAAGATACCTGTTCGTCAGCGTGACAGCATTCCGGTGCTTGCAGACGGCAATGAAGTATATGCCATTGCAGGTGTTGAGATTAGCGAAAAGGTGAAACTTGACGAAAATGCAACTCTTGGCTATATGATAGAAGTAAAAAAATAGCGATTAGTTCGCTATTTTTGTTTAAAAAAATAATTTTATATGGTATAATAACTATATAAGGAGGTTTTTATGAGCGGAGGAGTTATTGCATTAATTATCGTAGGCGTTATTGCAGGGCTAGGAATAATTTTCGCTATTTGGCTTGTTGCGACATACAATAGTTTTATTAAAATAAGAAATAACGTGGACGAGGCATTTTCTACAATGGACATCTATCTTAAAAAGAGATATGATGTTATTCCAAATCTTGTTGAAACAATAAAGGGATTTACTAAACATGAAAGTGAAACTCTTGAAGGTGTTATGCGTGCGCGCTATGATGCTATGAATGCTACTGGTGCGGAAAAAATAAAGAAAGAAAATGCACTTTCAAGCACACTTAAATCGCTTTTCAAGGTTACCGAGAATTACCCAGATTTAAAATCCGATAAACATTATAGTGAGCTTATGCGTACACTAAATGAAATCGAAGCTGAACTTGTTTCTGCAAGAAAGTATTATAACGGAAATGTTAAACTGTATAATACAAAACGCGAGGTATTCCCAAGCAGCATAATCGCAAAATGGTTTAAGTTTGAAAAGCGTGACCTTTTTGAGGTGGAAGCCCCAGAGGAACGCAAAAATGTTAAAGTACAATTTTAATTAAAAGGTGCAATTAATTTGCACCTTTTATAAACTTGACAATGCGACATGGTATGTTATATACTAGCCTTGCATTTAAAATATAATGCGATAAGCAGGAGTGGCGGAATGGCAGACGCGCAAGTTTCAGGTACTTGTGATGGCAACATCTTGTGGGTTCAACTCCCATCTCCTGCACCATAAGAATTAAATTAATATCTTTTAAGAGGGTTGTAATATGAGAATAGGAATATTAACAAACTTTAAAGAATGTTGTACAGAAGAAGATTATATTATTGCTAAATCATTTGCAGAAGACGGGCATAAAGTGGATTTATTAGATTTTCCAGTTGAGTTTGACTTTGAAAACGTTTATGATTTAATTATTTTAAAAAACGCTTGGGATTTAAATGAAAAAACATATAAAGATTATTTTGTTGAATTAGACAAACTTACAAAAAAACTTAATAAATCAAATTGCAAAATTGTAAGTTCGTTAGATGGAAATCTCAATTTTGATAAGTATGGAAAAAAATATTTGGTTGATTTATATGGGTTGGGCTATAATGTCGTTCCAACAATAGATGATTTACGAGATATTAAAAAATTGCCTATTGTGGGAAAGTATATCAAAAAACCATATGTTGCTTATGATGGTTTTGATATGAAGATAATAAATAGGAAAGAATTAAAAAATATAGAATTAAATAAAGAAGTATTACAAC
>CANBAX010000048.1 GCA_947366645.1 uncultured Clostridia bacterium | reverse complement strand
AATTTTAGTTTTGAACTTATAAAAGAATGCCCACACACTGGGGCAAGAGCAGGAATTTTACATACACCACATGGTGATATAGAAACTCCTATCTTTATGCCTGTTGGCACACAAGCCACAGTTAAGGGACTTAGACCAGAAGATTTGGAAAAAATGGGGGCTCAGATTATACTATCAAATACCTATCATCTTTATCTTCGCCCAGGTCATGAAATAGTTAAAAAAGCTGGTGGACTACATAAATTTATGAACTGGAATAAGCCAATTCTTACCGATTCTGGCGGATTTCAAGTGTTTAGCCTAGCAGATTTACGCAAAGTTACCGATGAAGGGGTGGAATTTAAGTCACATCTTAATGGCGAAAGGCTTATGATGACACCAGAAAAGGCTATCGAAATAGAAAATGCTCTTGGCGCTGATATCATTATGGCGTTTGACCAATGTACAGACGCAAAAAAAGGCAGTGGCGCAAGTTATAATGAAGCGCTTGAAGCAAGGCGTAAAACGAAAATGTGGCTAGAACGCTGCGTTAAAGCACATAAAAATCCAAACCAAATGCTTTTTCCTATAGTGCAGGGAAATATATATAAAGACATACGAAGAATGTGTGTTGAGGACTGCCTTCCATATGCAAAATGCGGTATCGCAATTGGCGGACTTTCTGTCGGAGAAGAAAAAAGTGTCATGTATGAAATATTAGACTTTTTAAATCCTCTTCTTCCTATAGACCAACCTAGATATCTAATGGGTGTAGGTTCTCCTGACTGCCTTGTGGAAGGTTATGCAAGAGGAGTGGATATGATGGACTGCGTCCTTCCTACTCGAATTGCAAGAAATGGTACAGCATTCACAAAGAAAGGGAAACTTGCAATTAAAAGCGCTTCCTTTAAAGAAGATTTTACTCCAATAGAAGAGGACTGCGACTGCTACGCTTGTCGCAATTTCTCTCGTGCATATATTCGCCACCTAATAAATGCTGATGAAATGCTGGGAGGGGAATTATTATCAATTCACAATTTACATTTTCTACTAAAGCTTGCTAAGGACTGTAGAAAAGCAATTCTAGAAGATAGATTTAAAGAATTTCATGACGAGTTTATGGATAACTATACAATAAAAAAAGGTAGCACTTTTTAGTACTATCTTTTATTTCCATATTGACAGTGCCAAATTTCTATGATACAATAAGGTCATTCAAAGGAGTAAAAACATGAAGAAAATATATTATTACCCAAATAAAGCAGGTTGGGGTTGCGTGGAAGAAGAGGAAAACTTTTATTTTTATAACAAGATTACAGGAGAGGAAATACCAAAGTTTTTTGAAGAAGCATACACACCAAATGAATCTGGCTGGGCTATCGTAAAACTAAGTGATGGCTGGACATTTTTCAATGTTAATACATGGGAGCTTTGTGAGGAAAGATTTGTTTACGCTTCTGGACTTAATGAAGAAAACTGGGCAGATGTAAAATTACAAAATCAAAAGTCTATTTACTTTAATCCAGAAACTAAGGCGTATAAAACACCAAACTATCTTGCAAAAAGTACTAGCGAAAGCGAATAAGTGGCAGTGCCACTTTTTTTATTGTATTATATATAATTCATTTGACTTAAAAATTGAAATTAGTGTATAATCAAAGTAGTAGTTTTATCTACTATTAAAAGGGGAAAAGTATGAGCATAAGTATGTTATGTAGTGTTGCTCCTGCTATTGCCGCCGTTATAGGAATTGTTTGTGCCATAGTTGGTGTGGGTGCGGGCATTTTGTTATATAAACTTATCGCAACAAAGAAAATTGGAAAAAGTAAATCCAATGCAGTTAAGATTATTGAAGAGGCATATGCAGAAGCTAAGACTATCAAAAAGGAAAGCATTCTAGAAGCAAAAGAAGAAGCACAAAAGATTAAAGACGAAGCAAATGTCGAGGCTAAGGAAAGACGCAATGAAATTCAGAAAATGGAAGAGCGTTTGTCACAAAGAGAGGAGTATGTTTCTAAGAAGGAAACTTCTGTTGACATAAAACTTGAACAAATTGACAAAGAGCGTACCAACTTAGAAAATGACAGGGTAAAAATCGCAAATCAAATTGAAGAGCATAATAAAATCAAAGAGGAAATGCTTGAAAAACTTGAAAAGATTTCTGGCATGAGTAAAAAAGAAGCCAAAGATGTACTTATTTCTTCCATTACAGAAGAAGCTAAGAAAGACGCCGGCGTGCTTGTAAAACAAATCGAAGATGAGGCAAGAGAAAATGCTGAAAATAGTGCTAAGGAAATTGTAATGGGCGCTATTCAAAAGTGTGCAACCGACCTTTCAAGCGAAATGACGGTTACGACAGTAGCACTTCCAAATGATGAAATGAAGGGAAGAATAATCGGAAGAGAGGGAAGAAATATCCGCTCTATCGAAAGTGTAACAGGGGTGGAACTTATAGTTGACGATACACCAGAAGCAATAACTATATCAAGTTTTGACCCAATTAGAAGAGAAATAGCAAGACTTTCACTTGAAAAACTAATTGTAGACGGTCGTATACACCCAACACGTGTTGAAGAGGTGGTTGAAAAAGCTTCACGAGAAGTCGACAAAACTATTAAGGAAGCTGGAGAAAACGCTTGCAATGATGTAGCAATTTATAATCTTCATCCAGAACTTGTAAAGGTACTTGGTCGATTAAAATATAGGACAAGCTATGGGCAGAACTGCCTTAAACATAGTATAGAAACTTCACTGCTTGCAGGCATGATAGCAAGTGAACTTGGTGCCAATGCTACTATCGCGAAACGTGGTGGACTTTTGCATGATATAGGTAAAGCACTTGACCATGAAATAGAAGGCACTCATGTAACCATAGGCGTGGATTTGGCAAAGAAATATAAAGAAAGCCCAGAAGTTATTCACTGTATTGAGGCGCACCATGGTAATGTCCCATTCCATAGTATAGAAGCAAATATTGTACAAGTGGCAGATGCAATATCAAGTACTCGTCCAGGCGCAAGAAGAGAAAGCTTTGAAAATTATATTAAACGCCTCGAGCAACTTGAGGAAATTTCCAATAGCTTTAAAGGTGTTGATAAATCGTATGCTATTCAAGCAGGGCGTGAAGTAAGAATTATTGTTAAACCAGAAGAAATTAGCGATAATGATGCAATGTTCCTTGCCAAAGATATTGCAAAACGTATAGAGGCGGAAATGCAATATCCAGGCCAAATCAAAGTAAATGTAATCAGAGAATCAAGGTTCAGCGATATAGCAAAATAGTTAAAAATACCGAATATAGATAAAAAAAGTGGCTTACGCCACTTTTTTCATATTCATAACCTAACGCGAATAAAATAGAAATATGGAAAACTTTATAGAATTTTTATCGACGAATTTCTCTTCCTGCATCTGGCTTGCGGTTATCTTTCTTGCAATGATACCAACGCTTGAAAGTAAAATCGCAATACCTTTTGCGATGAATACTGGTTTATGGGGCGGCTTAGCTTTGCCAGCATGGCACGCATTGTTATTTTCATTCATAGGTTGTATGCTGCCAAGTATTCTTGTTATCTTTTTATCAAAAAAAATAAAGCGTCATACTACCGGATTTGTGACGAATGTACTAAAAAGTCGATATAGCGTCAAATCTACCTTGCTAGAAAAACAAGACGGCACATTTAAAAAATACCTATTCCTTACAACCTTTGTTGCCTTGCCACTTCCTCTTACAGGAGTTTGGGCAGGCAGCTTTTTAGGTGGACTATCTAATCTTAAACCTCACTGGTGCATCATATCAATAGCAATAGGTGCATTCATTTCTTGCAGCATCGTTACTCTTCTATGTACCGTGCTTGCAAATTCAGTAGGGTATATTCTAATGTTTTCAATTTTAATAGTAACAGTCTTTCTAGGTATAGACCTTATCATAAGCGTAATAAAATCTATTAAAGGAAAACTAACAGCAACAAAATAAAAACTATAAACTATTTTTTGCAAACTCCTCAGTTTTCGTCTGTAAGAATTGCTTAAAATAATTTATAGCTTTTTTATTCTTTAATTATTTCCACTTTTTTATATAAAGATTTCTTTTCACATAATATCTAAATGGTAGTACTACTAATATTGATAATATAGGCAGAATTAGGGTAGTGTAATATACTGAAATTGTTTCGAGGTTCATTCCAAAGAGGAAATTAAGTCCTACAACAACTCCGCAACACATTAGCGTCATAAGCCACATAAACCACTGCGGAAGCATAGGCTTAGGTTCCCAACTTGTGTTTTTAAGAGCAGAAATCTTTGCACAAACATCTATAAAATAAGCCCCAGGTATTATGATGTAAAGAAAACTTGTGTTTGGGTTTGTCAAATGTTGTGTATATAGCACTGCAAATAAAACGCTAGAAAAAATACATAATAAAGTAAAAGTTAAAACGGAAGTAATCATATTAAGTTTGTTGGTATTGTGCTTTATTTTAACCTTGTTTTCTTCATATGTTCTGAATGAAATATTGCTAGATTTATAATAGTCAGCAAGGTCATCGTAATCGTATAACCCAATATCAAGTTCCTCGTGAATAGGCTCTGCACCTTTACTCTTAGAATATAACTGAGATATAATATCTTTATGTGAAGGGTCTATGCTTGCATCGCGCTTAGGTGCTGGAAGAGGGGGATTTTCATTTACAATTTTAAGTCTTGGTGGCTCGATTTTACGGCTACGCATAACATTTTCTTTTTCTACTCTGTTCGTAATGAAAACTCCGTCATCTTGCTTTTCTTCTTCCTCTTGCACGGCAACAGTTGGCACTGGCATTGGTCTCGCAGGTGTAGGCGTGACAGCAGGCTTTTTAAATTCATCTTCTGCCATTCTTTCCCCAAAACGCCCCTTGCTTTCGATAAGTGCAGACTTTAAGTCCTCAATTCGCTCCTGCCTTTTTGCTTCGGAATCTTGAAAAGATAAATCAGTATCCTTAACTTCCATTGCCATTTGGTCCTCAGCAAAACTTCTCTTCTTGCGATACTTGTTAAAGTCTTTGGTTATGTCATAAATGCGTTTGTTGTAATCAGGGTCATCAAAGCCTTCCTGTTTTGCCTCTTCTGCTTGTGCTTTAAGAGGGGAGATATAAGGTGTTGATTCTGGTGTAGGTGCTTGCACTGGCTCTATAGTAGGCTTTTCTATAACGACTTCGTTCACAGCTTCTTCAAACACCGTTTCTTGCCGAGCGTTTTCTTGAGCTATCTCTTCTTCTTTTACAACTTCTTTAGGGCTATCAAAGGAAGAAAAATCAAAGAAATCCCCAATTTCTTCATCTTCTTCCATTTCTTCTTGAATAGGGGAAGTAGCGACCTGTTCTTGCTCTGATACAGCAGTTTGTATTATAAGCTCCTCAGCCTCGCCAAAATCTCTAAACACATCAAAATGATTTCTTTCAAATTCTTCTTTTAACTCTTGATGACTCTTTCTTCCTTTTTCAGTTATACTGTAATAGCGTCTGTTAGGACCCAAATCGCTGGACTGTAAATAAGAAGAAACAAGTCCTTGCTTTTCCATACGTGTAAGGTTAGAATAAACGCTAGGCTTTTTCAAGTCCATTTTGCCACCTGTGCGGTCGCGTATTTCTGTGATGATGTCAAGACCATAAAAATCTCGTTCTAAAAGACAGTTTAAAATTAAGAAAGAAAGTTGACCTTTTGCGTAAATATCCATAATTTCCCTCGTTTATATATTTATAAATAAATTATATATAAAAAAAAAGGAGCAGTCAAACAAATTGGCACTATTATGCAAAAATTTTTCCATATCTTGTGCTAATATGCACTGCATAATAGTTACAAAGTAGTAGTACAACATAAACGAATGTATTTTGCTTTATTAAACGGGCAAATTGTGCTATAATATATTTATGGAATATAATCTTATAAGAGAAAAAAGAAAAACTATCTCCTTACGCGTTAGTAGCAGTGGGGATATAGTGGTCAAAGCACCTTTAAAGGCTACTACGGCGGTTATTGAAGATTTCATAACTTCTAAATCACACTGGATTGAAAAGCAACAAAAAAGGGTAAATAATATACAGGCTTTCCGTAATGAATTTGATTTCAATTCTTATATCTATCTGCTTGGGCAAAAGTATAACTTCGCTGATATCGACCTAAGCCTGCTTATGCAAGGGAATAAAAAGGGCAAACTCATTGAATTTTATTACTCTGAGGCTGAAAAAAAACTGCCAAAACTCGCCAAAGAAATCAGCGAGAGAACAAACCTTACATATAAATCACTAAAACTATCAAATTCTCGCCGTATGTGGGGGAGTTACGATAGAAATGGGAATATGAAACTAAATTGGCGACTTGTAATCCTGCCAAAAGAACTAATTAAATATGTTGTAGTGCATGAACTCTGCCACGGCGTACACCTAAACCACTCCAAAGCCTTCTGGGAGGAGGTAAGAACATATTGCCCAGAATATAAAACCCTTAAAAAACAACTTGATAACTATTCTTTCCTTTTACAAATAGGGTAGTGCAAACAAAAAAACAGCC
>CANBAX010000047.1 GCA_947366645.1 uncultured Clostridia bacterium | reverse complement strand
AAGGCATTGTAATAAAAGTATAAGTGTTATTATAGAGCAGCAATCGCATCCACAACCGCCATTGTTCATGCCGTTGTTAAAAAAGTTCATTAGTTCCTCCTAAAAATTCTTATGTATTTTTGAGAGAGCCTAAAAGGCTTTCACACTAACATACTATTTAAAGATTTTAAAATGTGTGCAGGTTTAATAAAAAATTTAAAAAAATAATTTTAAAAAGTGGGTTTAAAACCCGTCGACAAAACTAGACAAATTCCGCTCGTATAATACTCTTTGCCTTCCACAAAATATTTTTACTTCTAATGATGAAAATCTGTTGACATTGCAGGGAAAATAAGGTAGAATAAAGATTATTACGAGATAAATTAAATTTGATATGAGAGGTTTATTTTATGACTAACAATTCTAGTAAAAAACACAATATTCTTTTTAAAGGTATGATGTTTGGTTTGGCATTTTTAATGTGCGTATCTTTTATGCCATTAAGTGCACTTGCATCTCTTGCTGATGCAGTTTTGGACACCACATTCAACACGCTTCACCAAATCACATTAAGTGCAGCACCTAATAATGAAGTAGTAAAAGGCGACACTTATACTTTCGGTGTGGGACAGTATAAATATAACGGCAAAACCTATATTGTAGGTAATCCTGCTGTCACTGAACAGGCAACAGACGATAATTTTAAAGAATCAGATGTTACAGTAAAATACAAGGGTACTTCTGTATTTGAAGATATTACAACAACATATAACAAAGTTACAAATACCACTACTTACGGTACATTCACTCCTTCAAGGACTGGTACCTATGTTGTTTCTTACTCAGTGACAGATAAGGGCGGAAATGTTTATTCTTATGATTATGAAATCGAATGTACAACTTCAAACGCACATTTCACATTTGAAAGTGTAGAAGATTCTGCGGCTTCCTTCCTTACCTATGACCTTGCACTTCTAGCAGCAAAGGGCGGGGAATATAAAGATGTAACTCTTCCTCTTCCAAATATCTATGATGAAAATGATAAACTTATCAAAGATAAAAACAATGAATCTATTAAATGCTTTATAGATGTAAATGATATAACTACCGCCGGCGTTCACGATTATATTCTTCTTACAATTTCAGGTGGCTCTAAAGATGGCGCTGTAATTACAAAGAAGGGTGACGACTTTGTAGTTGACGGAAACCTTATTAAAGATACCACAGGCGTTGGCACATATATTATCACCTACACATTCTATCAAAATGATAAATATGTTGTTTCTACCGATAAAACTTTTGTAGTTACTGATAAATATTACACTGATAAAAACGGAGATGCAGGCTATACTCTTGAAACATCTTGGAAAGATAGCACATTCTCTACAGCGGTTACAGGCGTAAAAACCAAATTACCAGTTATCCAAGGTTTAACTTCAAATAACGACACTCCAAAAAGTGAGAGAGTACCTGTAACTTATGAAATTAAGATTACACACAAAGTAGACGGAAAATATGTAGATGTTACTGACAAATGCTACAGTGAAGAAGATGGTGTAAAATACTTCACTCCAAAAGCAGATGGTGACTATGTTATAAGCTATGACGTAACAGACTTCTATGGAAATAGCCCAAAAAATGGCACTGCACAATTCGCAGTTACCGGTGTTAAAGACCAACAGCTTCCATCAGTTTATGTTTACGATGCAAATCCTAATTACTCTAAAGACGGCGATGACTATATTGACGCAAGAGTAAAACTTAAAACAAAAACTCCATACAACAACTTTATTATCTATGCTATTGGTGCAAAAGATAATGCAACAGCTCTTGAAGATATACAACTTAAGAGAATTATCAGAAACCCAAGCGGTACTAATGTTGTAGAAACAACTGAATATGCTGATTACAACTTAATCTTCCAATTTGACAATAATTATCAAAATCTTCTCGCTTACAACTATGCGTTAAGACAAGATATGGCAAAAGACAATATCACATCATCAAGCACAGACGAAGAAATTGCTGAATGGCTAAAAAATAATCGTTATCTAATCGTTACAAACGATGAGGACATGAAGGGAACTGAAGGGTATGCTTATATAAATTACTCTCGTAAGTTCACAGCACAAGCAACAAATGCGTCTGCGTATAAAATCATTTATGAGGCAAGAGATGCTTATGCAGTAAGCGTTAATAATCGTGCTCAAATAACTGTTGATATGAATTTTACTGAACTTGATGTAAGAAGCGAAATCGCACCAGTAGTTACTGGCCCAAAAAATTTACAAGGCTCTTACACAAAAGGCGATGAAATTAAATTTGATGTGCCATCTGTAACAAGCAGCGATACATTCACTAATAAAGTTTATGTATACAGAATTTTAAATGGTAAAGGCGAAGTAATTGAACGCAATACCGACGATGAAACTATTGAATTTACTCCAGTTCAAGGGGAAAACAGTAATACAAGCACATCAGCAAGACCTACTTCAAAAGGTTGGTATAGACTTACCGAAGAAAACAAGAAATTAAGTATTTCACTTGAAAATCTTCCAGAAAATGCAGGTGGTATTGAGATATGTCTTTACGCAGTTGATGACGATGGAAATATCGGTTATTGGCTTAAGAGAATGACAATATTAAATACAAATGATACCGAAGCTCCAACTCTTGACGCAGTTGATAGCGACCTTGACACAGCAAAAAATCAAAGTGAAAGAGTTACACTTCCAACACTATATTATACAGATGACAGAGTTGAATTCATGACAGCAGATGTTAACGTATATCATGTTAAAGATGGTGTAAGAACTTGGGTGCCAAGTGAAGGTAAAAATTATTATTCAAATCCAAATGCAAAAACATTTATATTTGAAGCCGGCTCATTTGTTGCAGAACGTGCAGGTGATTATCAAATAGTAGTTACTGCTATAGACTCAGCTAAAAACAGCATAACAAACTTCTTTAATGTTAGCGTAAATGAAAAACCAAGAGTAGAAAAACCTTCTATCGAAAATATTTCAACTTCTACAAAAACAATAAGAGTTGGTGCTGAGCCTGAATATCTTCCTGTTCCAGTTGTTTCAGTTAAATCTAATGAAACATTTGGTTATGTAGGTTTAGATGCTAATGATAATTCGGTAAAAGACGGTTACTATAAAGTAAAAGCAGAAACTTCTGCAAGCAATAACTTTAATATTATAAACAACAAGCATTTCAGTGCGACAACTCAAGGTATTTATAAACTTCGTTATTATGTATATCTAATACAATATAACAAAGCAAATCTTAAGTCTGATACAACAAGCCTTGCAAACGGCGACTTGTATATGAAAGATGGCAGTTTAATGCTTCATGCAAACAGCAAAGATTATTTCATTAATGTAAACTTAAAAGATGGAAGCCTTGTAGTAAACACTAAAGCAAACGGCTTTGGCGAAAACTATACAGGAGACCTTACCAGCGTTACTCTTCTTCCATTAGACCCAAGCGATGTTCAAATATTCGATGTTCAGGATAATGACAACCCAATAGTAAAAGTAGACCTTGGAGGAATTAAGAGTGCTTATACTGAGTTAGACCAACCAATTACTCTTCCAGAAATAGCAGCAGATATTAAGAACGCTGAAGGTATTGATGAAAGCAAGTCATATGTTCAAATTTCCATAGAAAGACCATCTGGTACAACTCCAATTACCACAATTTATATGGACAAATGGACAGATGAAACAAATGAGTACTATGATAAAGAAACTAAAAAAGTAACTTATCAGTTAAAACAAAATGGTACCTATACGATAAACTATGTTGTATTTGATAAGAATGGTAAGAAGGGAGAACTTTCTAAAACTATCTATAACGGCGATACAGTAAAACCTACTATAGAAACAACAGAAGGCCTTCTTAATAATAAAACTGATTCATACAAGATAGGTGATAAGCTTTCACTTAAAATTTCAAAAGAAACTCTTAAATTAGAAGATAAGGGTGGTGCGACATATGATGAACTTCTTGAAACACTTGAAGTAAAACTTACAAACACTACAACAAAGAAAGAAGTTGACAATAATGGTGATGATAAAGCTCACACTTATGAGTTTGACCTTGCTTCAGCCGGCACATATGAACTTGTGCTCACAGTAAAAGATAAGGCAGGTTGGACAGCCGAGAAGAAGATAGAGTTTACTATTGGTGGCACCGATACAACTCCAACAGTATCCTACCAAACTATCGGAACAATTCTCATCGTAGTTTCAGCAGTAATTCTTGCTGGCGTCGTAGTATACTTTGTAGTTTCAAAAGTTAAGAACGATAAGAAAGAGAAAAGAAAATAATTAAAAAAAGACTTTCCTTAGAAAGTCTTTTTTATAATATTTTGTTTGAAGATAAGTAATTTCACTTGACAAAAAACTCTCCTTGTGTTAATATAACACAGTATCCGCTTGTAAGGGGTTCCAAAGTCTGTAAAAGCACCCGCGAGGCAGCGAGTTTGGTTAGAGGAGGTAAAGAAAATGTTTGCTATAGTACAAACTGGTGGAAAGCAATATAAAGTTAGTGAAAACGATGTAATAAGCGTAGAAAAACTTGAAAATGCAGTTGGCGATAAGATAGAACTTGAATGTTTGCTTATCAGCGAAAATGGACAAGTAGTTGCTGGAAATCCTGTAGTAAAAGGCGCTTTAGTGCAGGCAGAAGTTCTTTCACATGGCAAAGGCGATAAAATCGTAGTATTTAAATACAAGCCAAAGAAAAATGAAAGAAAGAAACAAGGCCACAGACAACCTTTTACACAACTTAAAATCTTGTCTATAAAGAAGTAAAATCATGACGAAAATTACTTTTTATAAAGAAAAAAATGTATTCCTCGGCTTTGAAGTAAGTGGTCACACTGGTAAAGACGAATTTGGAAAAGACTTGTTATGCTGTCAAATATCAACGGTGGCACAGCTTGCCGTAGTAGGTATTAAAGAGTGTGCTAAACTGAAGGCTTTTATAGAAATCAGTGATGGATATTTAAAGATAAAGACAGATTTAAAAAACGCACAGGAAGAAAAAATTAAGTTTTTGTTTGAAACCTGTTACAAATCATTTCAGTCTATAATTCAAGAAGAGGGAAGATATGCAAAATTGGAGGTAAAAAATGTTTAAGTTTAATGCTCAACTTTTTGCTCACCACAAGGGTGGCGGTAGTACTAAAAACGGCCGTGACTCACAAGGACAACGCTTAGGTGTAAAAGCGTATGCAGGCGAAAGAGTGACTGCTGGCTCTATAATAATAAGACAGCGTGGAACCAAAGTTTATCCAGGTGAAAATGTAGGAATGGGTAAAGATTATACACTCTTTGCACTATGTGATGGCACAGTAAAATTTGATACTAAGAATGCAAAAAAAGTTGTAAATATCGTAGTTGAATAATATAAGCACAACAAAGTGTTGTGCTTTTTTTATTTCTTATGATATAATTTGATAAGAGGTTAACATGAAATACTTGAAGTACAAAGATACAATAGAAATAATCGGTAAAGAAGATTTTAATCCTACTCATATACTTGAGTGCGGACAAGTGTTTTCTTATTCTAAAGAAGAGGAAAGGTACAAAGTGTTTCCTCTTGATAAATACGCTGAAATTTACGAAACAGAAAAAGGTTACATTATTGAAACCAAAGATACCGATTTTTTTATAAAGTATTTTGACCTTGACACAGATTATGGTTATATTAAAACACGCTTGTCAAAATTTAAAATACTGAAAAACCCTTTGGAATTTGGTTATGGTATAAGAATCTTAAAACAAGATTTGTTTGAGATGCTTATTTCATTTTTAATTTCGGCAAATAATAATATTAAAAGAATACAACTGATTTTAAATAGAATGCGTGAAAAATTAGGAAATGGGAAATTTCCAAGTTATGAAACTTTAAAAGAACAACCACTTGAATTCTTTACTGACATTGGTGCGGGTTATAGGGATAGATATTTATATAATGTTCTAAGGCAAATTACGCCAAAAGACTTAGAGGACTGGGCTAGACTAGACACTTCCTCTTTACGCAAAAATTTACTTTCACTATATGGTGTTGGGCCAAAAGTAGCGGACTGTATCCTTCTATTTGGTTATGGTCGTGGAGATGTATTTCCAGTTGATACATGGGTACACAAAATGTATAATACATATTATCCTAATCTTGAAAATAGAAATCAAATAAGAGATAACCTTGTTTCAGAATTTGGCGGACTTGCCGGATACGCACAACAATATCTATTCTATTATCAGCGTAGCGGTCAAAAATAGGGTATTTACAATTCAACTTTAATATGATATAATAAAGCCAGAGGTGGATAAATGATATCTTTATTAAGTGCATTTTCTGGTGGTTACATTGCATTAACAGTAATCCTTGGGGTATTATTACTTTCAGTAATAGCCCTTTTTGTCATTGTACCTATGAAAGCGTGGTTTACAGGTGTATTTTCCAAAGCACATATTTCAATGGCAAGACTTACAAGTCTTAGGTGGAGAAAGATTAATACAATGGAGCTAGTTCAGTATTATATTATGGCAAGAAACGCTAAACTTGGGTTATCTTTTGCTGAAATAGAGGCTTTTTATTTGACAGGTCAAAATATTAATCGTGCTATTTCATCTATGATTTTTGTAAAGTCCTCAAACTTAAATGTTAGTTTTGATATGATAAAATCTCTTGAATTTGCAGGACAAGACTCAATGCAGGTTTTAAATAGTTACGTAAATCCAAAAATGGTGGAAATAGAAGGAATAAAAGCGATAGCACAAGACAGCATTGAACTTATAGT
>CANBAX010000046.1 GCA_947366645.1 uncultured Clostridia bacterium | reverse complement strand
TCTACACGCCGAACGACACTCTTTCCCTACACGACGCTCTTCCGATCTATAAGACTTGCAAGCGCGGTATCAATTCTTTCCCCTTCAAGCTCTTCAACTTTAGTATAAGTTGCATCACCTTCAGTAAACTTGTCAACATAATAGAATGCCCTCCCTTGGCAAGCCACTTGTGCAAGATGCGTGATGCATAACACCTGTTCACTAAGTGCGGAAAGTTTTTCCCCAACGACATAACCAACCTCTCCGCTTATACCGGTATCTATTTCATCAAAAACAAGGGTTTGTGCCACACCCGCACGGGCAAATATCGTCTTGAAAGCAAGCATAACTCTACTCATCTCTCCGCCAGAAGCAGTCTTACTAAGTGCTTTAACCTCTTGACCTACATTGGCAGAAAAGGTAAATTCTACACTATCAAAGCCATTTGAAGTCAGTCCTTCCAGTCTTGTGAAAGCTATAACAAATCGTGTAGATTTCATTCCAAGTTCTTTAAGTTCTTTCATAAGTGCTTTTTCCGTTTCAAGTGCGATGCTTTTTCTTATCATAGAAAGTTCCTCGCATAGAATTAAGCACTTTCTTTCCTGTTCCTCTTTTTGTTTAGTTAATTTTGCAAGTTCAAACTCGCTGTTTTCAAGGTTGTCAAGTTGCACCCTCGCGCTTTCTAAATATTCCAGCACCTTGCCTTCCCTTCCACCATATTTCTTGCAAAGAAGTTTAATAAGGTCTAACCGGTTATTTAATCTGTCAAGCTCTCTTTCATCAAAGGTGGTTTTGTCACGAATATCTTTAAGTGTATCCGAGATATCTTCTATCTCAAGCCTACTACTATGTAGCCTTTCCCTACACCTGTCCACCTCTTCTATATTACTCAGTCCGCCTAAAGCACTGCCAGCCTCTTGCAGTGAGGATAAAACGCTCATGCTTCCGTCTTCAAGTAGTTCCTCACAGGCCTTAACTGCGTCAAAAATTTTCTCAGCACTAGACATTAAATTTATTTTTTGCCTAATCTCTTCCTCTTCACCTTCATAAATTTCAGCACGCTCAATTTCTTTTATTTGATATTCAAGAAGAGATTTTGTTCTTTCCCTCTCAAATTCATCTCCTCCAAGCATTTTAATTTTTTTTAAAATTTCACTTAAAGAAGAATATTCCGTTTCCAGTATCGCTTTCTTTTCTTTTATCTCCCTCCCGCCAAGCTTGTCTAGCATTGCAAGGTGATTTTTACTATTAAGAAGGCTAATGCTCTCGTGCTGAGAATAACTGTCGCAAAACAAAGCTCCACATTGTTTTAATAATTGAGTGGTCGCAGGCACTCCGTTTATTCTTATTGTATTTTTGCCGTCTAAAGAAAGACTACGAGATAATAAAACTTCACTTTCACCTTCTTCCAGTACTCCTATTTCAAAAAGTTCTTTGCAAACCTCAACACTCAGTGAGGAGAAAATTGCCTCCACTTTCATTAAGTTTTCGCCAGAGCGAATAAGTGACTTGTCCGCCTTACCTCCAAGCACAAATTCAAGAGCATCAAAAATAATGCTCTTGCCGGCACCAGTGGAGCCAAGCAGAACATTAAATCCACTTTTAAAATTCACTTCCAAATCTTTTATTAATGCTACATTCTTTATTTTTAATAATTCAAGCATTTTATCTCCTTAAGCAAGAATGTCATTGAGTGTGATAACAATTTCATTTGCTTCAGTCGTAGTAGGAAAAACAAGCATAACGGTATCATCACCACAGGTGGCACCCATAAGGTTAGTTAAATTTAATTTATCAACAAAACTACAAATTCCTGCTCCAAGCCCCTTGATAGTTTTTACTACTACAATATTCAGCGCACTTTTCACAGAGATTACTGCTTCTTTAAAAATGGTTATGTATTTGTTAGAAATGACTTGCTCTTCTCCGCCAACAAAACAGTATTTGTATTTACCAGAACTTGAAAGTATTTTGGTAAGACCAAGCTCTTTAATATCTCTAGATATTGTGGCCTGAGTAATATCAAAATTTGCATTTTTAAGTTCTCTTGCGAGGTCCTCTTGAGTCTCTATCTCTTTTGTTGAGATAAGTTCCAAGATTTTTGACTGTCTTGCACTTCTTGCCATTTCTTCTCCTTAAATCGCTACATCCCTTTATTTTCAGGGGTTGTAGCCGTTATGCATAAATATAAATTTATGATTATTCACGCATTTTTCATTATTATACATCGTTTTTTATAATTATGCAAGCGTTTTTTGCATATTTATTCACACATTTTTTATATAAATTGAGTTTTATGCAAATTTATAAAAATGAAATTTATAATTATAACTGCTTATGCATTTTATAAAAAATAAAAATTGGGTATTGACTTTTGCCCCGCTCTGTTATAATAAAAATCAAGTAAGGAGAAGAAGATGTGATGTAAAAAAAGAGGACTTAAATAGTCCCCTTTTTATTTTTCTAAATTTTATATAATCAAAATCTCTTCTGTTGCCATTGCCTCTTGAATAAGTCCTTCAAGATTTAGCCGCTTTTCCTCTCTCTCAGCTTTTTCTATGGTCGGTTTGATGACTGGATATTTTGGCAAAAATACAGTACAACAGTCCTCATAGGGAAGAATTGAGGTTTCGTAGGTATCTATATTCTTTGCCACCCTCATAATCTCTTCTTTGTCCATAGCGATGCAAGGCCTAAACACTGGCAAAGTTTCGATAACCCCACCAGTCACCGTCATGCTTTGCATGGTTTGACTTGCGACCTGTCCAAGGCTTTCGCCAGTAATAATCGCCCCAAGATTGTTTTCCTTGCAAATTCTTTCAGCAATTCTCATCATAATCCTGCGCATAATAGTTATCATATACTCTGGCACACAATGCTTATGAATTTCTTCCTGTACCTTAGTAAAAGAAATTGTGTGCAACTTTATCTTCCCGCAATAAGAAGTAAGTTTTTTTGCAAGGTCAATTACTTTTTCCTTCGCCCGCTCGCTTGTATAAGGATAAGAATGAAAATGGAGTGCCTCAATTTCTAGTCCGCGCTTTGCAACCAAATACCCCGCCACCGGACTATCAATGCCGCCAGAAAGAAGCAACAGCCCTTTCCCAGCCGTTCCAAGTGGCAACCCACCTTGGCAAATAATTTTTTCAAAATATATATATGCACGTCCATTCATACGAATATCAACATTCACTTCCACTTGAGGATTATATAAATCCACCTCACAGTCATTATTTTGAAGTACTACTCCGCCAAGATAAGACGCAAATTCCATAGACGGTATAGGAAAGTTCTTATCAGCACGCTTAACATTAACTTTAAAAGATTTAGGTTGAATTTTGATTTTGCGCACTTCGTTCTCTATATCTTCTTTAGTAGAATTCACCTCCACTGCTGGAGAAAGACTGTAAAGCCCAAACACACATTGTAGCTTACGAATAATCTCACTTTCACGCTCGGGAGCATAGCCACTTATAATGTACCTACCAAAAGTGGAATGAAAGGAAAAGGTTTCCCCCGAAAGAGAAGATTTTATATTAGCAATGAGTTTCGCCTCAAAAAGATTACGGTTTTTACCTTTTAAATAAAGCTCTCCAAATCTAAGTAATAACACTTTTTCCATTATATTTTCTCCACAAGTTTATAGTATTCTCGATTTATAATTTCTCCCGCTCTTTTAACTTCATCTACCGAGAGATTAGCGTTAAAACTCACCCTCACGCTTGAAATTACCTTGTCGCGAGAAATAAGCTGTTCCAAAATGCGGTTACCCGCCTGCTTTGTAGAGCAAGCACTTCCCATACCTAGAATAACCTCATTTTCCACCGCACGCATAAGCGTTTCCCCTTTTACATTCTTAAAACTCAAAGAAAGAATGTATGGACTACCGATATCAATAACGCTGATATTCTCATCTAACTTCAAGCCACTTAAAAATGACGCCTTAAGCAAACTAACCTTTTCAAAATTTTCTTGAACGCAGGTATGTTCAACCGCCCATTTCATAGCCATAATGCCGGCGACATTTTCAGTGCCAGAGCGCAAACCGCCCTCCTGTCCACCCCCAAAAACGATGTTTTTAAGCCCGCCTTTGTTTCTCACATATAACGCGCCGACTCCTTTTGGCCCATGAAATTTGTGGGAGGAAATGGTATAAAGGTCAATTCCAAGCCTGTCAATACTAAACGGAATTTTACAAAAAGCCTGCACACCGTCAACATGAATTAGCGCTTTTGGTGATAGCCTGTCACGGAGCATAGAAATTCGGGCTATGTCATTTATAGCTCCCGTTTCATTACTCACATGAATCACAGAAATAAGCCTCGTTTTCTCGTTCAAGACCTTTTCCAAAGCCAAATAGTCAACTTGCCCATCTTCATTAAGAGGAATAAAATGTACTATGCACCCCTTTTGTTGCAAACTTTTCGCAACATTGTTTACACTTGGGTGTTCACCCGCTGAAAACACATACTCCCACTTGCCACCACGCTCACTGCCTTGTATTGCAAGATTGTTGCTTTCAGTAGCCCCGCTAGTGAAAATAATATCGCCTTTAGTTGCACCCAACCTGTCTAAAACAGCCCTTCTCGCCTCCTGCAAAAGCCGAGAAATCTTAATCGCCTCGCCGTACCCTGCGGAAGGATTATAAAAAAGTTCACACGCATATTTCTTATATTCCTCAGCCGCCCCTTCAAACATAGGCGTAGTGGCAGCATTATCTAAATATATCATCTTAAACTCGCACCAAATCTAAATTGCAGGCTTTTTAGCACTTTGTTGATAACGCCACTAACTTCTTCATCTTTAAGCGTATGCTCACTGCTTGAAAGTTTAATTTTTATAGCCATGCTCTTCTTGCCCTGCCCAAGACTTTCACTTCTGTAAATATCGAAAAGCTCACAAGAATAATATAACTGTCCGCAAGCCGATTTAACTGCAGATAAAATATCCTCGCAGGTTTTGTCTTCATCAACAACCACCGCAATGTCACGCTCCACAATAGGGAATTTTGAAACCGGCTTTACATTGTATCGCTTTTCTTGCAGCGTAGCAAGATAATCCATGTCAAGCTCGCCATAATAAGTGTCGCCGTCAATGTCATAATTCTTCGCAACAAGTGGGTGAATTTTCCCAAAATAGCCAACCTTTACCTCTCCAAACATGATATCTGCGCTTATATTTGTATGAAGATATGGCTCACTAGAGCGTTTTAATTTGTACTCCACTGAGGTAAGAATAAGTAGATTTTCTATAAGTCCTTTCATATGGAAGAAGTCAAATCCTTTTTGATTCACAAGAAAAGAAAGCCTGTTTTTCTCAATAGGAAGATGGCGAAGCGGCAACTCCTTTGGGTGATAGGTACGCCCCACTTCAAACAAGCGGATATCCTTGTTCCCTACTTTAAGGTTTGTTTCAAGGTCGATTAAAAGTGCATCTGCCATACTGGTACGAAGACAGGATATGTCCTCTGAGATAGGGTTTGCAATGGTTATATGTTCCCGCCTTAAATCGTCAATAAGTAATTTGTCACATAAGTTTGACCCACAAAGCGAGAAATTAAGCGTTTCATAAAAGCCGTTACTTACAAGCACCTCTTTCATCTTATTTTCAAGTGCCACTCTAGGAAGTTGACGCCCCTCAGTCACACTTGCGTTTGCAAAAAGTTCAAGTCCAAGTTCGTCATACTTGTCATAGCCATAGAATCTAATAATCTCCTCAGCAAGGTCGTTATTGTTTTCAATGTCTTCTCGGTAAGGAGGTACTTCACATATAAGTTTATCCCCCTTAATTTCAGTCCTAACGCAAAGGCTATTTAAAATCCTTACCATCACTTCTGGCGGTACACTAATACCTAAAATGCTATTTATCTCTTTTATAGAACCTTCAATGTGTCTTACCTCATTTTCCTTTTGCTTAAGGTCGATAAGCCCCTTTGAAATAGTTCCACAACCAAGTTTGTCAATAAGATGTAACGCTCTTTGAATTCCCATTTCAGCGGAAGCAACATTCACACCTTTTTCGTAGCGTGCCGAAGAATCGGTGCGTACGCCGTATCTCTTGCTGGTAAGCCTGATGCTTTTAAGGTCAAATACCGCTGACTCAAGTACACAGCAGAAGGAGTTTTCACTTATGCAAGAATTCATGCCCCCAATAACACCCGCAATAACCATAGGTTTAGCCTCATCAGCAATAACCATAACGTCGCTGTCAAGACTATAGGTGGAGTGATTAAGACATTCAAGACTTTCCCCCGCCTCTGCTTGGCGAACAATGATGTGACTATTTGTAATAAGCGCCCCGTCAAAAGCATGAAGGGGTTGTCCCATTTCGATTAATACGTAATTGGTAATATCCACCAAAGTATTGATAGGTTTGATACCCACCGCATTAAGCCTACTTCTTATCCAGATAGGCGAACGTTCAATTTTCACATCGCGAATATACCCCGCCATGTATCTGTGGCAGTTGTCAGTCAAAACATTGACCTTAACATAATTGTTTACATCTTCGCCAAGCGCCTTGTACGAAAGGTCAACTTCCTTCATAGTTTTCCCTAATACAGCACAAGCTTCACGAGCAATACCTATCACACTCATGCAGTCCGCCCTGTTTGGCGTCACACCAATGTCAAAAATAATGTCGTCAAGATTAAGTGCTTTATCAATAGGTGTACCCGCAACAAAATCCTCTGGCAAAATCAAAATGCCGTTTACACTTGCACCTTCAAAATAGTTGTCATCAATTCCCAGTTCCTCTCCACTACAGAACATACCGAATGAGTCCACCCCACGAAGTTTTGATTTTTCTATTTTTATGCCATTGCATAAATCTGCTCCCGCAAGACTTACTGGCACCATAGCACCTTCAAAAACATTGGTTGCAGCAGTGACGATTTGTGTGACCTCATTTCCAATGTCCACTTGACATACAACAAGTTTGTCCGCTTGCGGGTGCTTTTCTATCTTTAAAATCTTGCCCACTACAACATGATGAAGATGCTCATTTTGATAAATAAGTTCCTCCACTTCCATACCCGCCGCAGTAAGACTCTTTGCAAGTTCCTGTGCCGAAATGTCGATATCAACAAAATCTTTCAGCCAATTATATGTTACCTTCATATTTCCTACCTCATCTG
>CANBAX010000045.1 GCA_947366645.1 uncultured Clostridia bacterium | reverse complement strand
CGTGTGCTCTTCCGATCTGATTTTGCGAAAATCAAAACTCATTTTTACAAGCTTTTATAAAAGCCTTGAAAATTTTGTTATGTTCTTTATGCGTTTTGTATAAGGTTTCAGGATGAAATCGAACTGCAATATTAAACTTTTTATTTGGCGCTTCCAAAACATCGAAATATCCGTCATCACAAACAGCCGCCACTTTATAAAGAGATGTAGGATTATCAATTGTCTTTTTGTGCCTTGAATTTACTATCATTTTTTCACATTTAACAATGTCATAAAATTTACTATTTTTATCAATGAAAATAGGATGGACTTCATCTATCCACATTTGACTGTGCTTTTCAACATTTTCTACTTTCTTTGTTGTACCACCAACTCCTCTAATCATAGCGTTTTGTCCGCCACAAATGCCTAAAGTTGGAATATCATTATCAAAAGTATATTTTGCTACCCAGCTTTCATATTTATCTGAATCTTTTCCACCTTGAAGTATAATTCCGTCACAAAGTTTTATTTGTTCAATAATTTGCGCTTTTTGTTCTTGCGTCAGAAAATCTGGCCAACTATCCTTTCCATTAGGAACGAAATTTACTTCATTTTCTGGGGATAAAATACCAATAGCAATGCCACCATTATCAAAAACAGCATTTTTTACTTCATCTCTTATTAAAGCATCTTGTCTCTTATTTTCTACTTCAATATGTTTTGAAACAATCCCAATAATAGGTTTTCTTTGCACAACATTACTCCTATATAATTTGATTTTTTTGATTTATTTTGATTATTATTGATTCTTTCTAATAATCAAAATGTTATTGTCGCGAAATCAAAAGTTTGATTTTTGATTTTCATAAAATTTTGATTTTATCAACTGAAAATCAAAATCTCAACTTCACAAAAAGACACTTTTTTCTATTTTCGTCCAAATCGCTCATTGTCTTTTTCTTTTCAACCCTGTATGTAGTGTAAAAATCTATCAAAACCACTGTATACAGTATACCAAAGCCCTTCTCAAAAAAGACTTTCTTTACAGTATATTTGGAGCTGATAACGGGAATCGAACCCGTGACCTCCACCTTACCAAGGTGACGCTCTACCGACTGAGCCATATCAGCATAAGTTGCGAGATGCCACTTGATTAGCGATTAACATCAGTTGTTACCTTATTAATTCTCCTAAGCGAAAATGTTTTTCGCATAGTATATTATATTGATTTTGAATATAAATGTCAATTAAAAATATTCTTTTATTCAATAGAAAATTCAACAATTTTTGCATTAAAATTTGATATAGTTTATAAAAGAGCTTTTAAATATTTGACATATTAATGTTAATTTTATATAATTTCCATAGTTTTACTTCGTTTTTATCAAATATCTTGAAATCAGGCAATTTTTATGATATAATAGGGTATAAATGGAGGAGAATATGTTTAAAAGTCTACTAAACGGATTTTTTGAAGATGTAAACAGTTGGATGGCAACTAATTTGGGTGGAGCAGGTATAACCATACTGATAGTAATGTTTTCAGTCATTGCATTGTTTCTTCTATCAAACATTATAGTAGCAGCAACAAAATTAAAAGAGCCGAAACTAAAAATCAAGTGGGGACAACTCATACTTTTGATAGTTTTAATTTTGCTTATCGTATGGCTTAGTCTAACATATTCAGCACCAACATATTAAAATAAGGAGAAGACAATGAATTTTATTTCAACACTATTAGAGGCGGCAAGCGATTTTGCGACTAATGTACTACCAATTATTAGATATATTTTATTTTTCCTAGTAATCGTATGTGCAATAGTAATCATTGTGACAGTGCTTATGCAGTCAAATGACTCCAGCGAAGGCATGGACGTTATTTCAGGCTCTCAAGAGAGTTATTATTCGCAGAATAAAGGCTCTTCAAGAGATGGTAAGCTTAAAATAATTACTATAGTTATGGCAAGTATATTGCTCGTTTGTGCGATTCTTTACTTTGTGACCTTGTTCTTTAGTGGAAGAAGTTAAATATGACATTAAGAGAAAAGATATATAATTTAACGATGAAAGATAGTTTAGCTTGTTACGGGCTAGACAATCTTTTTTGCTATATGTCAAAAGCACTTAATGTCGAAATTGGAAAAATTAAGCAAGAATTTAAAAAACTTCAAGTAAACGGCGATGTGTTTGAAATGAGAAAAGGGAAGTTTATTGCAATTCCTTCTCATGGCTATGCAAAAGGACTTTTTTTAGGTAATGCAAAAGGATTTGGGTTTGTCCAGCTTGGCGCTGTAAAAGGCGAACAAGATGTTTTTATTCCAGGGAATATGACAAAAGATGCTATCGATGGTGATAGAGTTATTATTAAAATCTCATCTTCAAGCGAAGAGGGTGTTGATGGCGAGGTTGTATCCATTTATCAACCGGTAAAAGAACTTGTAGGGGTGGTTGTTAAAAGAAATTCTAATTATTTTTTAGAGCCAGATAATAATCACATTCCATTTAATATCCGTCTCATTAAGGGTAATCTCCGCTTTAATGGAGATGACAGGGTTGTCATAACTGTAAGACGGGGACAAAGCGGCAAGATAAGTGGCGAGGTAAAAGAGGTTTTAGGTCGCCAAGACGATGTCAAAGCAATGGAACTTGGTATCATTCGTGAGCACCAATTTTATGAAACATTTCCAGACGAAGTCATGAAGGCGTGCAATAAGATTTCTCTTAAAGTGAAACCTAATCAAAAAAAAGGAAGGGTAGATTTAACAAAAGAGGAAATCTTTACTATTGATGGTGAGGACGCAAAAGATTTTGATGATGCCGTATCAATAAAAAAGATTAAAGAGGGGTATGAACTTGGTGTGCATATCGCAGACGTAGGTGCTTATGTTCCTATAGGCTCAGCAATAGATGAGGAGGCAATGAGAAGAGGCACAAGCGTTTATTTCCCAACGTCAGTGCTTCCTATGCTTCCAGAGGTACTGTCCAACGGAATTTGCTCTCTCCAAGAGGGTGTGGAAAGGCTTACTCTTTCTTGTGTAATGAAGGTTGATAAAAAGGGTAATGTAATTTCTTATAACATTTTTGAAAGTGTAATAAAAAGCAAGGCAAGACTTACTTATACTGAAGCATTTGGTGTTAAGGAAGGTGAAACGAATAAGGCTTCAAGGGTAAAGAAAAGCTTGATGCTTATGTATGAGTTGTCAGAAATTCTTGAAAAGAAAAAAGAAAAATTAGGATATCTTGATTTTGAGATTCCAGAGTCGCAATTTATCTTTGATGAAGAGGGCAAAGCGATAGGTGTAGAAAAGAGGGAACGAAACAGCGCGCATAGGCTTATTGAAGACTTTATGGTACTTGCAAATGAAACTGTAGCAAAAGCATTTAATTTAAAAGGTGTGCCATTTGTTTATCGAGTTCACGAAAGTCCTAAAAAGGAGAAACTTGCCTCAGTATGTGATTTCATGAAAGGGCTTGGAATAAAAGTGCCACAGATTCCTGAAGATATCACACCTGATTACTATCAAAAATTACTTGCTCTTGTAGAGGGGGAAGATTATCAGTCTATTGTCAATAAAGTATTACTTCGCAGTATGCAAAAAGCGAAATATACAAATCAGAACTTAGGTCACTTTGGTCTTGCACTTGAATATTATTGCCATTTTACCTCGCCGATAAGGAGATATCCAGACCTTACAATTCATAGAATAATAAAAGAGTGGCTTAAAAAGAAAGCGCTAAAGAAGACAAGAATAGAAGAACTTAAAGAGTTTACCAGTGATAGTGCACTTGCTTCAAGTGAAACAGAGCGTAATGCTGAAAAGGCGGAGCGAGAAGTAGATGACCTATGGAAAGCATATCTAATGAAGGATAGAATAGGTGAAACCTTTGAAGGGGTGATTTCCTCTGTTGTAAGTTATGGATTATTTATAGAACTTCCAAACACGGTGGAAGGCTTACTTCGAATTGAAGATTTGCCACAGGATAGCTATTTGTTCATGGAAAAGCAGTTAAAACTTAAAGGACAAAACTATACATTCTCGATAGGAGATAAAATAAAAGTCGTACTTGCAAACGCTAATATTTTCACTAGAAAAGTAGATTTTGCATATAAAAATAACTAGAAAAGTATGTTTTTTAATGAAAAAAGTGTAATTTTTCATATAAAAATCATATTTTTTTCAAATAGGGTATTGAAAAAGTGAAAATAAGGTGGTATAATAGGAGACGAGATGAAGATATTAACTAATAATAAGAAAGCATTTTATGAGTTCTTCGTTTCAGACTTTCTTGAGGCTGGCATAGTACTTGAGGGTGATGAAGTCAAATCAGTAAGGAAGGGAAGTATCAGTTTAATAGACGCATACGTAGTCATAAAAAATGATGAAGCACTATTAAAAAATTGTTATATCGCACCTTATGAGAAATCTTCAAATACTCACTATGAAAGTCGCAGGACAAGAAAGTTACTTTTACATAAAGAGGAAATCCTAAAGCTAGGAAGGCAGACGCGAGAGAAAGGGTTTTCAATAGTTCCCACTAAAGTCTATTTAAATAAAGGGCTAATCAAAGTGGAGATAGGACTGGCGAAAGGAAAGAAACTTTATGATAAAAGAGAGGTCCTTAAAGAGAAGGCTATTAAGAGGGACCTTAATCGTGTGCTTAAAAGTTACTGATAAACCCTTATGGGGGCGTTATTGGTTTCGACAGTTAGTGCGGGTTTAAGCGGAAAGCGTGCAGTGGAGCATCAGCCACTTAAAAAGGGTGCAAGCGTAATAAACGCAAACAATAATGTAAGACCTATGGCAGTTGCAGCGTAAGCGAAACTAAATAGGCACTCGGTCAAAAATTTGACCTGCCTCACCTTGAAGTTGCCGATTAAGGAGGGAGGTATCATCTAGGCAAAAATTTCATAATAGGCTTTGCGGTGGCATATTATGGAAAAGAAAGACCGCTTTGTCAGTAGCCATTTGTTTGTGGAAGGCATATTGATAAGATAGAAACACAAACTGCGCACGGAGAAAACCTTAAGACGACTGGCTGGACGCGGGTTCAAATCCCGCCGTCTCCACCAAGACAAACTAAAAAGAGGGAATGTCAAAGTAAAGGTAAGCGAAAAAAAATTAATAGCAAAAAAAAGAAACAAAAGGAAGTGAAATTTATGAGTGGAACAGTTATTTTAAACATCGTCATCGTTCTTGGAATTATCATTGCTGGTGGATTCTTAATATTCTTTATGGGAGATTTATTATTGTCAATAATTAATCCTAAAAAGGATAAAGAAGCATTAAAAGCAAAGAAGGAGAGAGAGGAAAATAAACTTAAGGAAGAGATTTCAAAACTTTCTCCAGAAACAGCAGAAGAAGTTAAAAAGATACCAGAAGTTGCTAGCATTGTTTACAGCGGTGCAGTAGTTGAGGCATATAATCCAGAAGAGGAGGAAGCCGCAACACAAGAACCAGTAGAAGAGCCTGTTGAAGAAGAGGAAATCGAAGAAACTGAAATAGAAACATTAGAAGAGAGCGAAGATGATAGAGATGCATACATCGCTCAGCGTAGACGTGAACTTATGGAACGCCTTGCAAGAATAGCCGAGGAAGAAGATTCTGAGGAAGATGACGAAGAGGAAGTTGAAGAAGTAGAAGAAGTTGAACAGGTCAGCGAAGAAGCTATTGAAGAAGTAGCTCAGCCTGTTGAAGAAGAAAATTCTGAACTTGATGAAACTAAGAAAGCACTTGAAGAGGCTAATGCAAGAAACGCAGCACTTATGGCAGAGTTTAATGCACTCAAAGCTCAAATGGCAAACAAGCCAGCAGAAGTTAAGCCAGTAGAAGAGGTACTTCTTTCTGAGGAAGATTATATCGCAAGACTTAATGAGGAAGAAGAGAATCTTAAAGCAAACGAAAAAGAACTTCGTGCATGTAAGAAAGAATTCATGCCACTTAGACGTGTTAAGAAAACTCTTGAAAATGACGAGAAAAAACTCCGTAGAAAAGAGGCTCTTGTTGCTAAGCAAAAGGTTGTACTTTACGGCGTAAATAACTATGCAGATATTGACGAAGAAAAAGCAAAGAAACTTGCTGAAGACCTTGACCTTCTTGATGGACTTAAACTTTCAGTAGAGCATTGCCAAGAAGTTATGAATAAAAACGAAGAAAGATATCCACTTCTTGAAAAGATGTACGATATTCTTACTGCTCAAAATGCAGAACTTAAAGCAAGTATTGAGCGTACTAAGGCAGAACTTGAAAAAGTAAGAGCAAAGAAAGACGAGCCAGCAGACTAATAAAATTTCACATAAATATATAAAAGCAACTCAACTTGAGTTGCTTTTTAAATTGTTTAAAAATTGTTGACATAACAACAAATTTTGTGTTATATTATATACAAAGGAGATGTATGGATAAGCGATACGAGAGATTTTCATATTTGATATCAAATATAAATCGAAATTTACAAAAACTGAAAAATATTGAAATGAGCGAATTAGGTCTTAAAGGAAAAGCGGTACAAATTATTTATCATTTATATCAAAATGAAAATGGGGTAAGCTTTTCACAACTTTGTATGCTTTGCGATGAAGATAAAGGTGCGGTATCTCGAACTTTAAAGGAGCTTGTAGGGCAGGGCTATGTCACGATACAGGAAGGTAAGGGAAAGTATAAGAATCCTGTTAAATTGACGGAAATAGGGCATAAAACGGGGCAAATAGTAGCTTCAAAAATTGAGAGGTATTTAGACTTTGGCAGTCAGGGGATAAATGATAAATCACGAGAGGAATTATATTCCTCATTAGAGATAGTGTCAAACAATTTACAAAAAGTAATAAAGGAGATAGGTGAATAATATGATAAAAATTTTAGTTGATTCTGCATCAGATATAGAGTTAAATGAGGCAAAAGAATTAGGAATAACAATGTTGCCCCTTGAGGTGCGTTTTGGAGAGGAAGAGTATTTAGATGGTGAAAATCTAGGACATCGCCAATTTTTTGAAAAACTTATTGAAAGTGACGAGCTTCCTCAAACAAGCCAAATCAATGAGTATAGATTTGATGAGGCATTTGAAAGTCTTACAGCAGAGGGAAATGAAGTTATAGCAATTTTACTATCTTCAAAACTTTCTGGCACGTGTGCTAGTGCAATAAAAGCAGCGAAAAAGTATAAGGGTAGGGTTTGGG
>CANBAX010000044.1 GCA_947366645.1 uncultured Clostridia bacterium | reverse complement strand
GTGATTTTCGGCAAAGGGTGTTTGGGAGGATACTAGAAATAAAAGAAAATGATTTAATATACGATTTTGATGTTGACGCGTTTAGGCAGGTAAATGACAGTGTAGCGAAAAAGTTGTATTACAAGGTTTGCGAAACTGTAAAAGGAGGAAAGGTACTTAATGCGTATAGTGGCGCAGGTGTTCTTAGCGGACTTTTAAGCCAAAATTCACAAGAGGTTTATGGTGTAGAACTTGGAGAAAGTGAGCATACAAGTGCTGAATCTTTAAAAGAGAAAAACAAGTTAACAAATCTAACTAATTTAAATGGCGACTGCAAAGAGGTTATTTCTAAGTTAGATGTGGATTTTGATTATATGGTACTTGACCCTCCAAGAAGTGGTTGTGCAAAGGAAGTGTGTGAAGAGATTAATAAGCAAAACTGTCAAATTATTTACATTTCATGTAATCCAGCAACATTGGTAAGGGACATTCAAAGGTTAGACACTTTTACTACCGATAGTGTTACGCTGTTTGATATGTTTCCGCGTACTGCAAACTTTGAAGTAATGGCAATACTTAAGAAAAATATAGATTAGATAAAAATTTAATTTACAATTTTTGTTAAATTAAGGTATACTTAATTTAAGGAGTTAAAAACTTGAAAAAAGAAAGAATTGCAAGAAAGGACGCCTACTCAAAGTTTATAGAATGGCGAGAAAAGATAAACAAAGTTTCGGACTATCGTGTCAAATTTTATCCTCTTTTTGACGAAGCGGTTAAACTGGCTAGTGAGGGTGACCCTTGTATGCAAGATGTAGTTGCGTATTATTATAAAAGCGGAGTAGATAGGCTACTTGATGAGGACTACAAAAAATATATGAATTGGGAAATCTTGGCGGGCGCGAATGGGAATGAGTTTGCCATTGAAAAACTTCAATTTTTTATGGGCTACGCCTATGACCAAATAGTACAAGACGGACTTTTTCCTAAAATAAAATATTATAATGGCATTGATGAATATAATTATATATACATTATCGGACGGGAACTTTGTATTGCGTTAGCCGAGAAACTGGAAATAAATGAAACAACTTTATCCAAACTTAAAGATGGATATCTGCCTTACAAGCCAGAATACTTTAGAGATTATAGAAAAGCTGTTGACGAGGTTTTACCTTTAGTAATTGAAAAAATGGCACAAAAAAAGGACTAATTCATTAGTCCTTTTATCTTGTAAATTTCTCCGCAGACATAAAGTCGTTCGCGAATCATAGTGTCTATTTGTTTAAAAAAAGGGGAGTTTTCACTTAAAGTTAAGAGTTTTGAAATGAGGGTGCTTTCAAGGGCTATCATATTTAAAAAGCACTTTGTTTTATCTCCGCGTATCTTGTAGGAGTTTGCTTGAGTGCAGTCTGGATATATAGTTTGAAAAAGTTTAATCTGTCTATCTGTGAGTGTGTATAGTCGGCCGGTACCCAAAAAGTTTCCTAAGAAAAAGAGGGAACTTTTGATTTGAGCAAAAAGCTCGTTAACCTCGGCAATAAGCTCATTGTTTTCTTCGCTATCCACTTGTATAAAGATAAAGCCTTTATCGCGTAAATGTGCAGAATAAGCTTTTGCCATCACTTCATACTCATCTATAGATAATAATTTTTCATCATTATAATTCATAACTGCCCTCATTAGTATATATGTCTTATTATGAAAGTGGGTTACAAAAAAGAACAGCGGGTGCTGTCCTTTTTTTATTAAAATCTATCAAATGGGCTGCGAGGTCTAACAATAAGTCGATTTCGTTTTTCATAATCATAATATATAGCATCATAATCCAAACTCTTTGCAAGTCCAGTGGCAGGGTTTGCAGGGTCTTTTTCCATGCACTTAGTGTTCCAGAAAGGTGTCATCTCCTCTTTAATAATAGGTTTTCTGAAAAGTTTAACTACAACATTCCACATAGGCAAAGCCCTAAGAACTTCTTTTTCCACAAGATTACGTCTATGACGCTGCACGCTTTTGTTGACAGTTTTATTCTTTTTGCCGTCAGACTCAGATTCAGATTCAGATTCTTCATTAGTGTAAACTGTAATTTGTCCACAAGAGTCTGAGAATGCTTGTACTGTGTCTTGGTCCTCAGAGCCTAGATAAACTTGCATCTGGAAACCACCAATGATGTTTTTGGCTTTTTCTGGACCATACAATACATCAAGTTGCTTAAATGCTTGTAAGATTATTTCAATACGGATATTTCTCGAACGAGCGACATTCATCATCTTATCGAAATCTTGGAAGGGTGGCATATTACCAAACTCATCAAGAATAAAGTATACTTGGCGTTTGAGTCGGCCAGTCTTACCCTTTTCGTCTGTCGTTCTGTTTGCTATGTCAACAAGTTCAGAATATAGTTGCTGAATACAAAGAGTACCAAGAGGGTGACGTTCGGCCTTGTGGTCAGGGATTCGCACAAAGAACGCGGTTGGCTCTTCTGGAATCTTAGAAAAATCAACATCAGTGCCGCTAGTCATATAAAGTATTCCATCATCACCAAGGGTTTTCCCAAGGCTGGAACCCAGCGTACCTAAAAAGGATTTTTGTGTTTGAGGGCTTGTGTAGCAGATAGTTGACATCAAATTTTTAACATTAGATTTTTTGGGGTCACGACCTTCTGCGTAATCGCAGAGCGTTTTAAGTAATTGGTCGCCTTTATCACGATGCATTGCAAGTTTGTTAAGGTTGTAAAGATTAAATTTTTCTATAGTCATACCAAGTTCGGGGTTACGTGAGTCTTCAAGCATACCTTGCATGATACCTGTAATAAGGTCTTGTCCACCTTGTGTCCAAGAAGGTTCTTTCAGTTCAGGTGTAATAGGCATTAATGAAATGGCAACATTTCTTAGTTTTGAATTTGCTTCAGTTTCAAGCTGAGCTTTTCTGGCCTCTAATTCTTTTTTAAGTATTTCATTGTTAGGGAAGGCTTTTCCTTCAAAGCCGTACCAAGAATCACCATATGCAATTCCGTTAAGCTCTTCAGTGGTAAATTTTTTATAGCCCATATCTTCTGGGATACAGTTTGAAATCTTCCTTACCTCTTGTGCAAGGTTACCCGCCCTTTGATACATTTTAAAAGCTGGCTCCATTGGATTCCATCTGGAAGATGAATAAGGGTCTTCAAGGTTTAAAACAACGACTTTGTAACCTTCCTTTTTAAGAATATTTGCATTGTCCGCATAAAGTTCACCTTTAGGGTCGGTTACAACAATGGAAGGCTTTTCTGCTGAGTGTGCCAGTATTCTAATAGTAGGGTTGGCGAAAATCTGAGTTTTACCAACACCAGTAGTACCAATTACAAGTGCATGGGTTTCATATTTCATGCTGATGTTGTATTTTCCATTTTCCATTTTGTTTCGGAAGGGAAAACCTGTTGTTTTGCAATTTGGTAATTGTTCCCAAGTAGTATTGATAAAATCTTTGTCCGCTTTAATGCTGGCAGGGGTGGCATAAGTAGAGTCTGTTTCTACATCAAGTTTGTCACCTTGTGCGGTTTCACCAGTATTTTTACCATTGTCTTTCTTTTTAGATTTGGAGGCAAGTCCAAGTGCAAAACCGCCAAGAAGACCCATGCCTGCACAAATAAAGGTAAGCGAGTTTGTTAGGGTTTCTGGCATTTTAAATGTACCGCCACTTGTCGCCACCGCGAGTCCAATACCGATACCATAACCAACTATAGTTAAAAGTACCATGTAAAGAATTGTCTTTTTAAATTTGTTCATAAACACCTCTTAATACAATTAAGATACCATTTTTTTTAAGAAAAATCAAATATTTCATAAGAATATTGAGAAAATGTTTACAAAATGACATAAATACTATATAATATAGACAAGCTCTCGTGGTGTAATGGATAGCACAATGGTCTTCGGAACCTGCTCGCCTTATCAAAAGACTAAACGCTTCAAGTTTTGCAAACTTTTCGCTATCGCTTTTGAAGGCTCCGCTCCCACAAAATGAAAGTCATTTTGCGGGTCCCCAGTTGAACAAATGGTTCCTCAAAATTTTATAATTAAATATGCTCTCGTGGTGTAATGGATAGCACAATGGTCTTCGGAACCATTTGTTCGGGTTCGAGTCCTGACGGGAGCACCATATATCCTTTCTAAAAAGTCTTATTTTGGAAAGGCTTAGTAAAAATCGCTATATCGCCCTATTTATAGGCATTGTAGCGATTTTTGTTTTGTGCAAAATCGTCAATAACTTAGAAATAATGGTAAAAAAGTCTTATTTAGATATCAATGAATTTTTGATTTTCATTGATATTTTTTAGTTTTTAAGATAAATCAAAACTTTCGCAAAATCAAAACAAAAAAATCAAAAACAGTTAAAACTTGGACTAAAATAATCAAAAATCAAAAACATTAGCACTAATTAGCAAGGATTAGCAAAAGTTAGAAAGCACGAGAATTTCTGGGAATTATACTTGAAAGTGAGGAGGTAAAAATACAAAAATAATAAAAGTCGAGTATAAAGGAGAAGTTTATGGATAGCGAGTTTGTGCTAAATTTAAAGGAGATTTCTTTAGAAATTGTTATCATAGCTTTACTTGTGTTTGGACTTACAATGTTAATAAAATGGCCAATTAAAAGAGTGACCGCAAAGTTTGATGATAATAAAAGAAAGGCTATAAACACAGTGATAGTTTTTATCCCAATGGTTCTTTCATTATTATTTAATGCATTGTATTTCGGCATATTTAAAGGTCAATGGTTTTCGACACAGGCGTTTGATGGTATGGTAAGTTCCTATGTTCTAGCAGTCACAATTTATGCTGTATTTACAAGGATAATCATACTTGTTAAAGGCGCAAAAACGAAAAGTTCAGAATCAAGCCTAAGTAAAGAGACGATTTCATACATAAAGAAAAATGCCAAAACATTATCTAAGGCATTAAAATTAGACGAGCAAGAACTTGAAAAAATAGTTTCAAAAGTTGAAAGTCTAGTTAAACTTAGAGATGAAATTACAAGCAACATAATGTTGCAAGACATTCCAGAAACAGAAAACCTGGAAAAACAAATTAAAGAGTTAAACACTCAAAAAAATGATATCTTAGACAAGATATCCAAAAATCAATCTGAACTAGAAAAATTACAAAGTTCAATAAAAAAGGAGAAAAATTAATTATGTATCAGATACAAGAATTTAAGGATAGAGATGCAATGAATCCAAATAAAAGAAGAATCACTATTCTAGAACAAAATGCCAACGAAATTATTGCAAACATCGAACCAGTTGCAGAAGAAATTACTGAAGAAGGTACTCCATTAAACGCCGATTTAATGAAGAAATTCCAAAACTCAATTGTTCAAAGCGAAACAGACTCGGCAGAAGCACTTCGCATTGCGAAAGATGTAAGAGATGCTGTACAAGATGGTCAGGGAACGACGGTTTTTGTGAATGGTGAATATGCTCCAACCTTTAATGCTAATCTAAAAGCCGATAAAACCACGACCGATAACATTGAACAGAGATTATCAACTATTGAGGCAAAGCCTGTAAATACAAAAATTACATATGATGTCTCAACAGATACATTTATATTCTAAAAAATGAAGAGGAGAAGACTATGTCAAATATAAATTGCAATGGAGAGATACGGATAGACGGAGAAAATATTTTTAGTAAAATCTATCCAATAGGCTCAATTTACTTGTCGTTGTCTAATACTAGCCCTGCAAATTTATTTGGTGGAACTTGGGAAATGTTGCCAGAGGGATACGCATTGTGGACTGCAAAATCAACAGGAGAGGGCGGACAGACAATTGCAGCAGGACTGCCAAATATTACCGGAAAAGTAGAAATTTGGGGAACGGATACAGGTAGAGCTTACATGAGTTATGATGGAGAGGTCTTTAAGTCTTCAGGACAAGAGACTGGAAATCACAGACTTCAAGGTAATACAAATTCAAATTCTGCCACAAAGCAAAAGGGATTTACTTTTGATGCGAGCAAAGGTGGCGTAGACCCAATTTATGGAAAGGCCACCACAGTACAACCGCCAGCAATAAAGGTTTATGCATGGAAAAGAGTAAGTTAAGGAGGGAAATAATATGTCAAATATAAATTGTAGCGGAAAAATTCAAGCAAACGAATTAAAGGTTAACACAATAAATGTCGGGAACATAGAGTTGCTAGATTTGATTTATCCAGTAGGATCAGTCTATATCAGTGTAAACGATAGAAGTCCTGCAGAGTTTTTTGGTGGTTCATGGACAAAACTACCAAATAATAAAACATTCTGGATTACAACTACTGGCGTATCAAATACATCAGATTCAGAAAATGAAATTTCAGCAGGTCTCCCAAACATAGTGGGAAAAACCAATGGGGGCTCAGTAACTTTTGGTGCTAACACTTCAATGCAGGGTGCTTTCACAGGTAAGAGTGGGTCAACATATTCATCTGTTGGATCAGGCGCAGGAAAAATCTATTATTCAAAATTGGGATTTGATGCATCAGTGCAGGCTGATGGCAACAATCCAAATGGAATTTATGGCAATTCAGAAACAGTACAACCGCCAGCTTATAAAGTCTATGCATGGCGAAGAATATCGTAGGAGGTAAATAATTATGAAAGTTTATAATCAAGACAAAACACAAATTTTAGAAACATATGACTTGGAAAAAGGATATTTAGTTCCAAGCACTATAGTTAATACAACATCAGAAATTCAAGAGAAAAAAGAAGTAGGACACTTTGTAACCAAAGCAACGTATCCAAATGGCGGCAAAGATGTTGAGTGGGTAGTAGATGTACCAGGAGTTAAATATCAGCCGGCAAAAACAGTTGTTGAGGATATTTATATCTATATTCCTTACACGGCAGGAGATCTTGCAGAGATTGAACTTAACAAACTGAGAGAGAAAAGGGAACAAGAGTGCTTTCCAGTTATAAACAGAGGTCAATTTTGGTATGATTCATTGACCAGTGAGCAAAGAATAAGTCTTCGAAGCTGGTATCAAGCTTGGCTTGATGTTACATTAACAAAAGTCGTTCCAACAAAACCAACTTGGTTAAATTAAGATTATAACAAAAATGGGTCGGTAGCTCCGACCTATTTTTTTTATTATTATTATTTGGACAAAACAACTGAAGAAGATTTATTATGAGGTAAAAAATGGATAGTGAGGCTATT
>CANBAX010000043.1 GCA_947366645.1 uncultured Clostridia bacterium | reverse complement strand
ACTATAAAATACAAGACCTTCACAACAAACTTGGCTATGTATCACAAAAGGCTTTCTTTTTAGTGGTACTGTGACAAGCAATATCTCCTTTGGAGATGATATAGACGCAAAACCCACAGAGGAAGAGATAAAGCGCGCCGTGAAAATTGCACAAGCAAAAGACTTTGTGGAAAAAATGCCAGAAGGCTATCATGGCGAGATAACACAGGGCGGAAGCAATGTTTCTGGTGGGCAAAAACAAAGACTTTCTATCGCAAGAGCCATTGCACGTAATCCAGAGATTTTCATATTTGACGATTCTTTCTCCGCACTTGACTACAAAACTGACAAAAAACTGCGCAAGGCGTTAAACAAACATCTTCAAGACGCGACCTGCCTTATTGTCGCACAGCGTATTGGCACTATCAAACATGCAGACAAAATCATTGTCTTAGAGGAAGGCGAAATGGTGGGCATGGGAACACATGACGAACTTTTAAAGTCTTGCGAGGTGTATAAAGAAATCGCGCTTTCACAATTATCAAAGGAGGAACTATAATGGCTAAGAAACCTATGCATGGCCCTGCTGGTATGGGGGTAGTGGAAAAACCAAAAAATTTTAAATCCTCTTTTGGAAAACTTTTCAGGTACAGCAAACGGCATATGTGGGGCGTAATAATTGCACTACTATTTGCTGTGGCTGGCACCGTACTTACTCTTATTGGGCCGAATAAGGTTAGTGAACTTACCGACCTTATTAGAAACTCCCTCCCCGTTTTCGATGAAATTAATAAAGTTCTTATTAGTCTTGGCACACCTGTTGAAATGCAAAAGATTATTGAAATTGGTGTTTTCCTTGTTATCATTTATGGACTGAGCGCAATATTTAGTTATATTCAAGGCTTTATTATGACAACTATCACTCAGCGACTTTCTAAACGCATGAGAAAGGACATTTCCAGCAAGATTAACAGGCTTCCTCTTAAATATATGGATAGCACACCTTATGGCGATGTACTAAGTCGGGTGACAAACGATGTGGATACAATAGGGCAAACTTTAAGTAACTCTATCACAACACTTGTAAGTTCGCTAACCCTGCTTGTCGGAAGTATCGTGATGATGTTTGTAACCAACTGGATTATGGCACTGACCGCTATAGGCGCTAGTTTAATAGGCTTTGTATTTATCGCCCTTGTAATGAAGTTTTCACAAAAGCACTTTAAATCGCAACAAGAGGAACTTGGAAATATAAACGGTCATATTGAAGAGGTTTACTCTGGTCACGACATTGTAAATGTTTACAATGGTAAACGCGAAACAAGACAAAAGTTTGAAGAGATTAACACAAGACTATATAACAGTGGTTGGAAATCACAGTTTATCTCCGGACTTATGATGCCTATCATGAATTTTATTGGAGATTTTGGCTATGTGGCTGTTTGCGTAGTTGGTGCGGTGCTGACTATGAGCGGGCATATTACCTTTGGTGTGATTATCGCGTTCATGCTTTATGTAAGACTTTTTAATCAACCTTTAGCACAACTTGCACAGGCTTTTAACAACCTACAGTCCACCGCCGCCGCAAGTGAGAGAGTTTTTGAATTTCTTGATGAAAAAGAACTTGCCGACGAAAGTGACAAAACCAAAGTTCTTTCAAACATTAAAGGAAACGTTGAATTTAAAAACATTAAATTCGGATATAACCCAGACAAAACAATTATTAACAACTTTTCCGCCAAAGTTAAAGCTGGACAGAAGGTGGCCATTGTTGGCCCAACCGGTGCTGGAAAAACCACACTTGTAAATCTGCTTATGCGATTCTATGAAGTAGACGACGGGGAAATTTTAATTGACGGCGTACCTATCTCATCTCTGACACGAGAAAATGTGCATGACCTTTTCTCAATGGTACTTCAAGATACTTGGCTTTTTGAAGGCACGGTGCGTGACAACATTGTTTACAGCAAGGAAGGCGTGACTGACGAAGATGTAAAGGCGGCTTGCAAGGCTTGTGGCGTGCATCACTTTATTAAAAGTCTGCCACATGGTTATGACTCAGTTTTGGACGACAATACTTCAATTTCCGCAGGACAAAGACAGCTGATGACGATAGCTAGAGCGATGATACAAAACAGTCCTATGCTGATACTAGACGAGGCAACAAGTAGTGTTGACACCCGTACCGAGATTTTAATTCAAAAAGCAATGGATAAACTTACCGAGGGGCGAACGTCGTTTGTAATAGCACACAGACTTTCCACAATAAAAAATGCCGACCTCATACTTGTGATGAAGGACGGCGATATAATTGAGCAAGGTAATCATAATGTATTACTTGCAAAAGGCGGCTTTTACGCTGACCTATACAACAGTCAATTTGAAGAGGAGGCATAAGCCTCCTCTTTTTTTCCACTCTAAAAGCGACCTAAGTTCGTTAATACTCAAATATTACTCTGATATTTGCCCTTACAGTGATTTCACCTTTCATAATGGAATTGTTATTACCATTTATGCTGGAAAGTGAATAGGTATCTCTTGTGATAACACTGTAATTACCCTCTTCGCAAACCTCAAAGGTAGAAACCTCTTTGTCGGCTATTGCACTGGCTTTGCTTTTAGCGTTAGCAAGGGCTTTTTCAAGAGCGAGTTTATACGCACTTTCATAGTTCTCTATTGTAAAGCTTATGCCACTGAATTTGTTAGCTCCGCTTTCAAGAAGTTTATTGACTATATTGCCAACATTATCTACATCTTTGGTTTTGAAGTCAATATAGTTTGACACTTGATAACCAAGGAATTTTTCGCCTTGTGAATAGTCATATCTTTGATAAACATAGAAATTCTTGGTTTTTATGTCCTCTTCTTTTATGCCAAAATCTTTAATGGCATTAATGAGGTTTGTAATACCCTCTGAATTTTCCTTTTGTGCGGTTGCAAGACTTTCGTTAAGCGTTTCCACTCCCAAGCTGATAATTGCCATATCAGGTGCGAGTTTGATTTCTCCTACTCCGTTTACTGTGATTTTACTTGCGCTTTCTGCACTTGTAATAGCATCAACTTGTGATGTCATAGTGACACCTACCGCTCCTACCACAACAAGCATTAGGCATATTAACGCAATAAAAAACTTTTTCATAGTTCCCTCCTTTTACAAACCTTAGAATTTGACTACAAAAAAGTTTTATTCGCACTCGACAATCTTCGCTATTTTACCCTACCTTTTTCTATTTTAAGTATTTTTGCCCTTATATTATTATTCTCAAAATCGGTGGTGGTTAGAATGGTTTGCGTCTTTGATGTAAACTTTAAAAGCCTTTGGCGGCGGAAAGCGTCTAGTTCACTGAAGACATCATCTAATAGTAGTATTGGGTACTCTCCTACACGATTTTTAATTATTTCAAGTTCGGCAAGTTTCATTGATAGTGCCACGGTACGCTGCTGTCCCTGCGAGCCAAAGTTTTTCACCTCAACGCCATCTATATATATATCTATATCATCACGATGTGGACCCACACTGGTGTAGCCTAGTTTAAAATCTTTATCTAAGTTCTTTTGCAGGGCTTTCAGCATAAGGCTTTCATACTCCTCAATATCTTCGCTAAAACCGTTATACTTAATTTCAAGTTTTTCTTCGCCGCCTGAGATATAGCCATGAGCAAGGCTAGCGAATGGTGCAAGTTCTTTCAAAAATTCAATTCTTGCTTTGGCGATTTTCTTTGCTATATCGCATAACGCCCTATCCCAAATATCAATAGTCTTTTTCAAAGTTTCTTTATCTTGAGAGGTTTTTAAAAGTTTATTCCTGTTCGCAAGCACCTTTTCATATCTACCAAGAAGGTAGAAATATCGTTTATCAGTTTGTGAAATGTCGATATTCATAAAGCGACGGCGCTCTTCGGGGCTATCTTTAATAAGTTTAAGTTCGTCTGGAGAAAAAAATATCGCATTCACTTGGCCTAAAAGTTCGCCTATCCTATGAAGGGGTATTTTGTCCACTTTTACAGTTTTCTTAGTTTTATCACTAAACACAAGTTCAATAATTGTATCGCGATAGCTGCGGGAAAACTCGCCTTTTACATAAGAAGAGTTTTTCCCCCAAGAAATCACCTCTTTTTCCTTACTGGTACGAAAACTTTTCCCTATTACAGCAAAAAAGATGGCTTCAAGTATGTTGGTCTTGCCCTGAGCGTTTTTGCCAACAATTACATTAAGCCCACTATCAAAGTCAATAATTTGGCTTTCATAGGTGCGAAAGTTTTTTAGCGTAAGCCTATTTATCTTCATATTTTTATCTTATCACTTTTACATTAAAAAATCAAACTATATAAAAGAAAATAACGGCGGCCGCCGTTATTCACTTTCTTCCTCCAAAACTTTATCTATATATTTACCAATAGTGTTATAAATAGTCTTTATACTTTCGCTATAATCGTTTTCATTTTCAAAATATTTATATTTAAGATAGCTATGAACCCAGTTTATTTTGTCTGTCTTTTCGTAGACTTTTCCCTCTTCTTCACTATAGCCGTAAAAATCATTTCTATATAGTAATACACAGGTTGGAGTAAGAATGAGAGATTTTGGTGTATTGAAAACAAAATCGTTTTCATACTTATTATAATTTACATCATCTTCACTTATTGCATAAATCCAGTGTGAGCATCGTGCTAAAATTGACGGCTTTGTCCAATATGTTTTTCCTGCTCTTATTTGCCACTTTTTTCCTGTTTCTTCATAAAGTAGTTTTTCAAGTTCTTTATTTGTTAAATTTACTCTTTGAGCAATATTCTCTATTTCCGGCTTCAACCTGTAATTACTTTTTAACATTATTATCCTCCGCTGCTTTAAGTATAACACAGGCAAATAGATTTGCAATACCTTTTCACGAACGCTTGACAAAAAAAATCTTCAATGTTATGATTTTACTATCAATATTAAAAGGTGGCTTATATGCAAGAGTTAAGTAGTTTATGGCAGGCAATTTTGGAAAAATTGCAACTGATGGTATCAAACGTATCATTTATTATGTGGTTTAAACCTTTAAAGGTCCTTGACCTTGTGGACAATACTACCCTTGTTATAAGTACAAATTCTACCTCCGCAAAAAATCAAATCCTAAGAAATTATATGGACAAACTTACAGAAGCTGTGCATGACATACTTGGGGAAAACATTGAAGTGGAAATTCTTGACCAAAACGAAGAAATCTCATATATAGAAAAAAATGGCAAGAAAGCAAGAGCAAAAGAGGTTGAAGTAAGCAAAAATCCTTTTAACGCAAAGTACACCTTTGACAACTTTGTGGTAGGAAAAAGTAATCAATTTGTTTATGCCGCAGCAAGAGCGGTGGCTGAGCACCCCGGGGAAAAGTTTAATCCTTTATTTATCTACGGCGGGGTTGGACTTGGGAAAACCCACCTTCTTCACGCAGTAGGTAACTATCTACGCGAATTTAACCCACATCTTAAAGTAATGTATGTGACCTGTGAGCAGTTTACAAATGCATATATTGAAAGTTTAGGCTCCCCTTCCAAAACAAAAGCGACCCTTGAATTTAGGTCAAAATTTAGAAATCTTGATGTACTTATGATAGATGATATTCAATTCATCTCAACTAAGCCTTCTACACAAGAGGAATTTTTCCACACCTTTAATGAACTTCATGAGGCAAACAAGCAGATTATTATCACCTCTGACCGACCTCCTAAGGAAATTAAAACTCTTGCGGACAGGCTACGTTCAAGATTTTCCATGGGGCTTATTCAAGATATTCAGACCCCAGACCTTGAAACGCGTATTGCCATTTTAAGAAAAAAATGTCAGATAGAAAAATACGTAATTGACGATGAAGTAATTGATTATATCGCCGAAAGAGTGGACTCCAACATTCGTGAACTTGAAGGTACTCTTTCAAAGGTATATTTCCTTGCAAACCTGATGGGGAAACGCTCGGCAAGCATGGAAGAGGCTATGGAAGCGCTTAATGGCGAGGCAGAAGAAGAAAAAAATGAAGGGCTTACACCTGACGCGATTATTGAAGGGGTGTGCAAATATTTTGATGTAACCAAGGAAGATATTCTTGGCAAAAAGAAGAGCAAAGATGTTGTAGAGCCAAGAATGATAGCAATTTATCTTATTAGTGACATCTTGGAAATCCCCCTTGTTTCTATTGGTAAAATTTTTGGTGGGCGTGACCATACCACGATTATGCATTCAAGAGATAAAATTGCAGACGGCGTAAAGACCTCTCATAAAATGCAAACCCTTGTAAGTGAAATTCGTAAATTGTTGAAAAGTGGATAATTAAAGTGAGATTTACACATTGTTGTCCACATTATGGAAATAAATGTATTACACAATATATAGAATAAAATTTTTACTATTTTTAAAATTTAATCTATATATAGCGTAAGAAAAAAGATATCCACATTTACACATTTACTAATAATATTACTATTATCAATCAATAAATAACTATTAATATTTAACGCGAGTGAGAGTGATTTTGTTTGTCAAAGCTTTTGAAATGTGATATACTTTAAGTGTAGATAAAGGAGAAAAAAATTATGTTAGTTGTATGTCAAGGTTTGGAACTTAGTGATGCTTTTTTAAGAGTAAGTAAGGCAATTTCAAACAAGATAACAAATCCTATTTTAGAGGGAATTAAACTTGTTGCTGAGGACGGCACACTTACTATGAGTGCCACTGATACCGAACTTTCTATTGAAAAAAAGATAAAGGCTGATATTAAAATTGAAGGCGAAACAGTTGTACCGGGACGATTTATCACTGAGTTTGTGAAGAAGCTTACAAATTCACTTATCGAACTTGAACTTAACGAAAAAAATCAGTTAATCATTCGTTATGAGGACAGTGAAAGTGTGATTCAGTGCTATAACCCTGTTGAATACCCTGGATTTAAGAAAGTACAAACAGAGGAATATTTTGGTGTAACTAAAAAGGATTTTAAATCACTTGTAAACAAATGTATCTTTGCGGTTGCCACCGATGATTCAAGACCAATTTTAAAAGGTGTACTATTTGATATTGACGGCAAAGTCCTTAATGCTGTTGCCCTTGACGGATACAGACTTGCAAGGATTAAAAAACCTATTATATCAAATATTAAAAAGTCAATAGTTGTACCTGCGAGAAGTTTAAATGAAATTTCAAGACTTATTGATGAAAACGATGAGATAATCAATATTTACATTGATGAGTTTACTATAATGATTGACTTAGGAGATACAAAGATAACTTCAAGACTACTTGAAGGCGATTATATGAATTACAAGCAAATAAT
>CANBAX010000042.1 GCA_947366645.1 uncultured Clostridia bacterium | reverse complement strand
ATCTACACGCCGAACGACACTCTTTCCCTACACGACGCTCTTCCGATCTTTTTGTTACACTCTTGTTAAAAATTTTTTGGCACAAATTATTGCAAAGGTGAAAAAGCGGGTTTACAATTTGGGTACAAGCCGGCGAAAAGGAGGGCAAAGGTGGATGAAGAAGAGGAAAAGATAAAGAAAGCATTACTAAAAAAAGCCCTAGGGTATATGGCTGACGAAGTAGTTGAGGAATATGTTATGGGGGAGGACGGCGAGGAAAAACTTGCAAAGCGCAAGGTGACAAAAAAGCATGTCAGTCCCGACATTTCCGCAATTAGAGTTTTCCTCGAGCGTTATGACACCGACCTATCTAGCCAGATAAAAAATATGACGGACGAAGAACTTTATGAGGAAAAAGCAAAACTCATCAAATTATTAAAGGAGGAATATGATGGAAATTTACCCATGTAAACAAAAGGTGAAGTGCGACTTTGCGGGTTGTCGGAATGTCGCAGATTACTCACTCGTCAAGGGCGGACTTCTTAGGCGAGATATCTCTTTATGTGAGGAGTGCATGAAGGAAATATATGCGTGTATTTCTAAATTAAGGGTGCCTAAGGCGCTGGAAAGTCCATTTAAATTAAATAAGAGGTTGAAGAAAGATGAAAAGTAAAGAAAATAAATTAGTTGAAGAAGTGATAGAAGATTTTAAAGCAAGGTCACTTCAAAGAAAGCCATTTGAAATAGCATGGCAAATAAATATGAATTTCCTTATGGGAAACCAGTATTGTAACATCGGTTATGGTGGCGAAATTGAGGAGTGCGACAAAGGCTATTTTTGGCAGGAGCGAGAGGTGTTTAATCATATCGCACCAATTTATGATATAAGATGCGCAAAACTTTCAAAGGCTAAACCACACTTTGTTGTTGTGCCAGCCACCAATGATGAGCGGGACAAGCAGGCTTCAAAAGTGTCAAAAAAGATACTTGACTCGGCGGGTTACAAACTTGGCATGGAAAACTTAATCGAACAGGCGATAAAGTGGAGCGAAGTTTGTGGTAGCGTATTTTACAAGGTAACATGGAATAGTGAAAGCGGGCAGCTTATCGCCAAAGATGAAGATGGGCATGATATTCGCAGTGGCGAGGTTGAAGCTGAGGTAGTCAGTCCTTTTGAAATTTATCCAGATTCCTCCACCCGTGAAAGTATTGAGGAATGCGAAAGTATTATACACGCAAGGGTGCTTTCGGTGGAGCAAATCAAACAGATGTATGGCATTGATGTGGCTGGAAAAACAATAAACTGTTACAGCCTTGACAATGTTGTATCTGGGCTTGGCGGGTTAGGCTACAATGCAACCGCAACCAAACTTATAGAAGGTGCGCGCTCGAACAGCGGTCTTGTACTTGAAAAATACATAAGGCCAAATGCGCAGTACCCAGAAGGTCGACTTATCATAGTCGCTGGTGAAAGACTTGTGTATGACGGAAGTTTGCCATACCTATGCGGAGAGGATAAAAAAAGAGATTTCCCTTTCGTTAGACAGATAAGTTTAGAAAAGACAGGTTGCTTTTGGGGAAGTAGTGTAATTGAAAGACTTATTCCGGTACAGAGGGCTTACAATGCTGTCAAAAATAGAAAACATGAGTTTATTAATCGGCTTACCCTTGGCGTGCTTAGTGTTGAGGACGGGTCGGTTGACCTTGATAATCTTGAAGATGAAGGCCTTTGCCCAGGGAAGGTGCTTGTTTATAGGCAGGGGGCAAATGCACCAAGATATTTAAACGGCGAGGCAATTCCTACCGGCTTTGCCGATGAGGAAGAAAAACTGCTTGATGAATTTAATAGAGTAAGTGGTGTTAGTGACACTCTTGGCACCGACTATATGAATTCCAATATGAGTGGTACCGCCCTTGAACTTATGATAGGGCAAGATGAGGTAAGGCTAAGCACCACCTCACACAGCATACAGGCGGCGGCACTTGAAGTCATGAAGAAGATTCTCAGACTATATAAACAGTATGCTCTTTTCCCTCGCCTTGCAAGAATAATTGGAGAAAATGGCGAGATAGAGGCTTTCTATTTCTCTTCAAACGATATATCAAGTGATGACATAGTTATAGATATTCAAAGCGATTTGGGTGATAACATTACAACAAAGCGTGAAATGATATTTAATCTGCTTAACGCTGGCGTACTTTATGACGAAGAGGGAAAACTCAGTAACAAAATGAAAAGTAAGGTTTTGGAAATGCTTGGGCTGGGTCAGTGGCAAAATGCTCAGGACATTCAAGAGCTTCACATTAAGAAGGCGGGAAATGAAAATTTAAAAATGCTTTCGGGCATTAACGTCAGTGTCTGCGAAATAGATGCAAATGACCTGCATATCTCAGAGCATATTGCTTTCATGCTGGGTAGTGACTATGAAAACGCAAAACAGAAAAACCCTAAACTTGAGGGAATTTATTTAAATCATATCAAAGAACATAAAAAAGCATTGAAAATGGAGGATTAAAAAATGATAGAAACAGGAGAACAACCAGTTATGGAACCGACAGATGTTTCGATTGAAACGAGTGAGGATAGAGTTGTGAGTGAAACTGGCTCTCAAAATGACACCGCTCGACAAGCACAGCCCGAGCAAGGAGATTACGGCAAGTTTAAAACGCTGGAAGCATTACTTTCTGCTTATGCGAATTTGGAGGCCGAATTTACTAAAAAGTGTCAAAAGCTTAGTCAATATGAGAAAGAAAAAACAGGGAAGGAAGGTAGTATCGACGAAAAACTTTCCCAGTTCCTTTCAAAAAATGAGGAGGCTTCAACCTATGCCGAGGAGGTTAAAGAAATTGTAAACTCTGAGGCAGAAACAGGGGAGTTTGATTCTGCGCTCGCGAAGATAGTACTAGACCGCGTAGCACAGAAAAAGGTGGACGACCCTATGGTAAATCGTTACATACTTTCTAGTGACGAATTGAAAAACAAGGTAATTGAAAATTATCTTAACGCTCTTAAAGAGCAAAAACCACCAGTTGTAATTTCTTCTCAAAAGGGTGAGAGGGTGTCAAGCACCATGCCTGACACTCCAACCTCACTATCTGAGGCGAAAAAAATGGTGGAAAAAATGTTTAGTTAAAAAAGGAGAAAATTATGGTAACATTACAAACAGCCGAAAACGCTTTAAAGTCTGTTTATCTTGGAGTGGTTGCTGACCAAATCAACATTTCTACAAGCCCACTTTTTGCAAAGATTAAACGCTCTTCTAAAGACATTTACGGCAAAGAAATTGTAAAAGCCGCTCCATTTGGAGTAAACGGCGGCTTTGGTGCTGGCGGAGAAACAGACCCTCTTCCAGTAGCTGGAAATAACAACTATGCTCAGTTTAGGGCAACACTTAAAAACCTTTATGGTAAATTTGAAATCAGTGATAAAGCGGTACGTGCATCTGCAAGCAATGCAGGGGCATTTGTAAACCTTCTTGCTGATGAAATGGAAACTCTTGTAAAATCTTGTAGTTTCAACCTTAACAGAATGCTTTACGGTGCAGGAGATGGCATTGTTGCTACAGTAAATAGTGTTGATACAACAAAAAATGAAGTTACCTGCGACAGCGTAAGAAATATAGTTGAAGGTATGATGCTTGATGTTTATGCGTCTTCTGGAAAGTCAAATACCACTCCAGTGAGAGTAGTAGCTGTTGACAGAGTGGCAAACAAGTTTAAGTACGAAGGCACTCATACTTTCGCAGCAGAAGATAAATTATATATCCAAGGTTCAAAAGACAAAGAACTTACAGGTATAGAGGCTCTTTTCACAGGCGACACACTTTATGGCCTTAACAAAAGTGATTTCTACTGGCTTAATTCTTTCCAAGATAAGACAGCAGGCGAGATATCTGATTTAAGAATACAAGCTGCTATCGATTTCCTTGAAGAGAATGCAGACTCAAAAATCAACTTTATCGCAACTTCAAGAAAGATAAGAAGAGCTTACCAAGAATATCTTAACATTTATAGGAAAAATGTTGACATTGTAGACCTTGGAAATGGCATTAAAACTATCACACACAATGGTATCCCAGTATACGCAGATAGATTCGTAAAAGAGGGAGATATGTATTTACTTAATACTGACGACTTCACTTTATACGAACTTGGCGACTGGAGCTGGATAGAGGACGAAGCGGGCAGAGTAATCAGACAAAACGCAGGCTATCCTACATACAGTGCAACCCTTGTAAAATATGGCGAACTTATTTGTGACAAACCATATGGACAAGGCAAGATATCAAACATATCTGCATCTGTAAACGACCCATATAAAACATATATACCAGCTGAGTAAAAAGCAAAAGTGTAAACTTTTGCTTTTATTAAGGGAGGAAAAATGAAAGATTACATATTAATTGAAAATGACCCATTATTCATTACGGACAGACTTAGGGAAATAGATAAGACATACTTTGTGCTTTACAATTTAAGGCTAAAACGATATGAGGTGCATTCAAACGGACAGGTTGGGGGAAGTTATTGTTTCAGCCTGCCTTTTTCCTCCCTTGACGAGCGAATGGTAACTGAGTGCCTTCGCACAAGGCGAGAAAACATTGATAAAATCATCAAAGAAATGGACCAGCAAAATGAAAAATTAGAAAAGCGTCTTGTGCGAGAGGCGATAGAAAAATATGTGGAGGTGAACATATGTTAGCATATGAAGTGATAAAAGCTGCGTGTCAGTTTTCTGATAATGATACCCTTGCTGATAAGATAATATCGGCGGAGGATTTTGATACCAGCTTTACGGAGGAAGAAAAGTTGACACTTACAAGATATTTGGAGTGCTTAAACTATCTACAAGAAGAGGTAGCAAGTGAATTTAAACCACTTAAAACCACAGAAAAATTCAAAACCGAAAATTTTAAGATAGATTTTTCAGTTTTTAAAAAGACGCCGCTTCAAATACTTTCTGTTAAGGACTTAAAGGGCGGAAAGGTAAAGTTTAAAGTTTTTCCTACCTATCTTATGGCTTTTGCAAACGAGGTGGAGGTCACCTATGGTGCCACCCCCGAAAAGCTTGACTTTGATAGCCCAATAGAGGTGGATTTGCCGCAAAGAGTGCTAGGCTATGGCGTGGCAAGGGAATACTATCTACGGCAGGGGCTGACTGAAGATGCTGAAATCTGGGAAAGCAGATTTAAGGGTAGTTTAAAACTCATTTTAAGAAAGCGGGCAGGCACCACCTTGCCTAGGAGGAGGTGGCTGTAATGTTTAATGAAAATAAACTTAAAGTCACGAAAAAAGATAAAAAAACTTTTAAATTTGATTTGTTTAATAAGTGCCCTATAGCTGATAGGAACGAGGAGGAGATGACTTACGGCGAGCCGACGCTATGCTATAACTTCAAGGTGACAAAATGTGGACTTGAAAACGGTTATGGTGTAAAGGACTTACAAATGCCACTTTCCACTACCGACCTTGAAACCGAGGCGGTAGTACCAATTAATGGAAATGAAGTAAGAAGAATGTGGAGTTTCACTTGGGAAGATAATAATGCAAATGTTCTAAAATACTATTTGTTTTACTTTAACGAAAATCATCAAATTAATTATGAAAATATGTTTTGGACAAGGCCGATAAGAATTTCCTTTGAAACTGAGTACACATCAACGCCGGTTGGTCTTAGTTACCGTATAAATGGTTATGACTATATGATATTTTCCACACAGGACGGCGATGTTTATGTGTTCGGTGCGGGTTATGATAAATATCTTGAAGGCGCACCAAAACTCATTTCCTGCTGCACTCACGATGATAGACTTTATGCCCTAACAAGTAAGGCAAGACATAGCCTAGTATATTCCACCAACCTTAATATTATGGAGTGGAAGGACGAAACCACCCAGCATCTTGAATTTAGCGATGAGCGTGGAAACCTTACAAAAGTAATGTCCTTTAATGACTATCTTTATGTATTCCGCGAGTTTGGTATAACGAGGGTGTCCACCTATTCGACTTCCGGAGAATTTAGTATCCGCCATATTTTCCAGTCAACAAGTTATATAGAAACAGGCTCCATTGCCTCAAACGGAGAAGATGTCTACTTTCTTACCACCGAGGGCTTTTACAGTTTCGATGGAAACTCTGTAAAAGAGGTGGCACTTGACTGCTTTCCGCAAATTGAGGATTTGTCAAAGTGTAGTGCGGAGTGCTTTGAGAATAAGTATTATCTTGCCTGCCGCATGAAGTTTGATGAGCGGAGTGAGGGCTGTGAAAACGGCGAGTATGTAAATAACGCCGTACTTATCTATGACACCAAAAAAGAAAAGGTGGAGATTTTGCGAGGGGTTGATGTAAACCAACTGCTTGCCCTCAATAACCCACTTAAAAGCAAACTTGTTATGTGCTTTAATGGGGATATGGTGGGTCATGTTGGCGAACTTACTGAGGGAGGCAGATGCTTTAATCAAAGCCAGCATAAAGTATGGCAAAACTCCTTTTCAGACTTTGAACTTGGAGAAGGTGTGAAAAAGGTGGAGCATTTTGAGATAAAAACCTCAGCACCTTGTAAAGTAACCCTTGAAAGCGAAAAAGAAAAGAGGGTGTATAATATTAAAGGCAGCGAGGCGACTAAACTTGTAAAAAGCGGTCTAGTCGGAAAGCGAGTAAGAGTAACTATCGAAAGTGATAGTGACAAGATAAAAATTTCAACTTTTAAATTAATTTTGAGCGTGCAATGATAGTTTTCAATATGAATTACATAAAGTTCGTCAATAGAAAAAAGTTAATTGAAGAGGAGAAACTTATGGAAGATATATTCAAAAAATCGGAGAAAACACAACTGGCGAAAAAGCAAAATGGGAATTTGGAATGAAATCATAAGTGTGGTTGTAAGCAATGGAATATTTGCCACACTTTTTGTATTCTTGTTTTTTTATCAATTAAAAGATAGTTCAAAACGCGAAAAGGCCTATCAGGAAACGATAGAAAACCTTACCGAGCATCTGCAGATAATCGAAGATGTAAGGGAGGAGGTAACCGAACTTAAACAACATATACTTAAGGAGGAAGAAAGTGAAAGAGAAGATTAAATCTTATGGCTTTTGGACGGCACTGGCAGGTGCCATGGTAGTGCTTGTGGACGCACTTGGCGATTTGTTTGGATTCAGTGTCAGCGATGAGTTAGTGTCAGGTGTTGTAATGGCGGTTGCAGGTGTGCTTGTGGTGCTTGGTGTAGTCACCATGCCAAAAGGCGAAAAAAAACCACCTAGTGAAGAAACTGATAAAGATGACGAAGAAAAAGAGGGAGAGTAACTCCCTCTTTTTTATTACTGTACAACTCCAAGCCCCGTGTAGAACTTATAGTTTGTTGTATAGTCGCCGATAACTTTAAGCACCTCAA
>CANBAX010000041.1 GCA_947366645.1 uncultured Clostridia bacterium | reverse complement strand
ATAATCTATTTTATCTTGCTTTAGATAGTCAAGGACAAGTTCTGGTGAGATGAACTTTGCAAATCGTTTTGGCATATTTATGAAGGTTAGTTGGCTAACTTCGCCATTTATTAAAATTTCTTCAAGATTAATAGCTTTTGCCATATCTTTATAACTTTTGCTATGAAACTCTTTTAATAGTTGGGCTATAAAGTCCGAAAAAGGATTTCCATTTTCTATTGATTTGGCAAGAAGGTTTATTGCAAACTGGCTGTCATCTTCTTTGGATATACATGAAAGATAAAGTAAATTTGTGTAAAGCGCAACTTGATTCTCTAGTTCAGTTAAATATTTTTTATAATTTATTTCATGTAACTTTTTTTTCTTAAATTCCTTTAATGGTTTTTTAAGTAGATGTCGCTCGATTTCTTTTTCTGAAAAAAGCGGTAAAAAGTTCTCTTTTAATTGCTTAGCATTTTTTGGTACAAGATGCAAATATGCATTTTCAATACTTCTACCAATTTTCATTATTTTATTGATATCAAGTTTTTCGTAAGTGCCAAGTAGTGTATAGTCTATCAAAGGTTGTACATTGGTGTCATCTATTTCATTTTGTATGAAATCATAATACTCATATTTTGTAAGCAATTCAATATCCTTGACTTTATCTGAGCGATTTTGAGCCATGTAATATCCTTGCATTTGTTGCAAGGTGTGTATTGTGAAAATCATACCACCCTTTCTTGCATCAAATTCATGCGGATAACGCGAATAAAGATAGAATGCCAAATTTAATTTTGTTTCCCTGTCAAACCTTACAGGAGTGTCCGTGAAATTGTTGATGTAATTAAAAACTTTGTTGTCTACACGGGTGCTGCCCGAGAAAATGGCGTTTTCTGAAAGTATAGCACCGCTGTATCTTCCTTGCATTTGGTCTTGAAGAAAATGGGTGTATTCATGTCCTATTGAACAAATAAGAGCGCACATTACAGAAAGTCTTTCAGCTCGGTTTCTGGCGTTTGTCATTGCGAATAAGGCATCGATAGATACAACAATATCTTTGCCTAAACAATATGCCATTAAACCTTCTGGCGTTTTTTGAAATTTAATGTTTGGTAATGGGTATTTTGATATATCTATTGAAGGATTATTTTCTATGAGATTATGCACAAAAGCCTCAGTTTCCTCTATGGATACTTTTTTGCCGGAAACAATTTTATTGATAAAGTTGAATATCAGGAATTCCTTTATTTCTTTTTGCGCTTTCTCTTTCGACAAAACTAAAACCTCATCTTTTAAAATGCGGTTTATTGTACTTTTAAAATATTTCTTCTTCATATTGCAAGGAATTATCATGTGTGCTCCTTGAGTTTATTGTATCATATATATTTATAATGTCAAGAGATAGATTTCTCCGCTTCGGGCTGAAGCCCTTCAGTTGAAATGACACCGACTTAGGCGGTTTTTGGTTGAAATAGATTTCTCCGCTTCACTGCGTTTCGGTCGAAATGACAAAGTGGAAAAACAGTGTTCGGTATAAATGACAAAGTTTGGCGAAGTTCGGCTGAAATGACAGAGAAAGGGTTGGTTGAAATTAACTAAGTGTCAGTCGAAATGACAGGGAGAGCTGTGAAGTGACAGATTAACTACGGTCGAAATGACAAAGCGGTGTGATTAGTCGGGCTGATGCTTACTCATCTATTTCGGTGAGTTTATCAAGTTCATCTTTTATTATTGTGAGTTTGCCTTTTGCTTTATTTAAATGCTGATAACATTCTTTTGCAAGATGTTCCCCTTCCTCAAACAATGTTACCGCCTCGCTCATAGGCAGGTTTCCATTTTCTAATTTCTCAATTATTTCTTCAAGTTTTTTACTTGCCTCTTCGTAACTCATTTTTCCTCCTTTATTGGTTTTGCCTTTATACTTCCGTCAGCAAATATAACCTCTATATTAACCCCAAAATCAACTTCTTTACTGCTTGAAAGCGGTTTGTTTTTTTGCTCTATTTTTGCGTAACCTTTCTTTAGCAATAAATTGGGATTCAATTTTGGCAAGGCATTTTCATTTAAACCAAATTCATAGTTTTTTTGATTTATATAACTATTCATAGCATTTATAAAATTGTACTTCAAATATTGGAAGTTATCTTTATTTGCAATATAATTTCTAGCAGAGTTAACAAACCTAGTTTTTAATCGTTTTAAATTCATAGACTGTTCTGAAAGTTCTTCTGTTAATATTTCAGCCGCAGCTGACGGGGTTGGCGCCCTTAGGTCACTTACAAAGTCGATTATCGTGAAGTCTGTTTCATGTCCGACTGCCGATACTATTGGTTTAGAACAGTTATATGTAGCCCTTGCAACTATTTCCGTATTATATGCCGACAAATCCTCCAAACTGCCACCGCCCCTTGCCACAACTATGACATCTACCTTCGCATATTTGTCCATTTGCTCGATAGCGTGTGCGATTTCTTGTTCTGCACCCTTGCCTTGCACTTTTGTTGAATACAGTATTATATCTACCTGTGGGTTTCTTCGCCAAGAAACATTTTTTATGTCCTGTATTAACGCTCCGTCCTTTGAAGTTATAACCCCTATGCGTTTTATTTGTTTTGGCATTGCGAGTTTATGAGTTGCACTGAAAAGTCCCTCTTTTTCAAGTTTTTCTTTTAAACGTAAAAACTCTTCAAAGAGTTTACCTTTCCCTACTTCCTCTACCCGATTTACATTAAAGGATAATCGTCCGCCCTTAACATAATAGTTTGGGCTGCCGGTTACAACTATTTGTTTTCCTTCTATTATTTTATCAGCAAAGGCGGGATAAAAACACACGCAGGGAATGGTTGCATCTTCGTCTTTAAGTGAAAAATATGTAATTTGTCTTGCACTTGTTTTACCAAAAACTTCTCCTACAACCGATATGTTGTGGAGAAGCTCCTCTGCGTCAAATATTTTCTTTATATATCCATTTAACTGTGATACTGTAATTGTTTCAAGCATTACTCACCTTTTACTATCGTTGCAAGCACGCCGTTTATGAACTTTGCACTCCTTTGTGTGGAGTATTTTTTTGCTAGTTCTAATGCCTCATTTATTGCTACCTGTGGTGGTGTAGAAAGATAGTTTATCTCGGTTAATGCCTCATACATTACCGCTAAATCCGCTTTATACACCCTATCATATTCATATCCAATAAGGTGCTTTTCTATCACATTTTTAAGTTCTGTTTTATGCGTTTCGAATTCGCTTATTATTTCCTTGGCAAAGGAGATATCTCCCTCTTTTAGAGTAGAGATGAAATCTTCACTTTCCTGTGTTGTAAAAAAACTTGCGAAAATATATTGAAAGGCAGATTCTCTTCCGTCCCGTCTCATTGGCCATCTCCGTCTTCTTTATCGCATACGACATCTATAACATGTACGTTTATCTTTCCTGGTTTGATTCCCACCATTGAGTTTAAGCTATTCTTAACATTTTCTTGTACACGGAAGGCTATATCTGGCACACTATATCCATTTCTAACCTTCATGTATATATCCACTTTTAGTGTATTGTTATTTTCAAACTTAATGGTGACACCTTCTGTCTTATTTTTAAAGGGTCTTTTTACCAGTGGAAGATAACTATTTGTAAGGCTATCCACCCCGCTTATCTCTTTTGCTGCTAAGTTTATAATAGACAAAAGGATATCTCTATCGATATCTACTTTGCCTTTATTTGTTGCATTTGCCTGCTTCTTTGTCATTTCGCTACCTCTTATATTGGTAGTATATCATATTCTTTTAATCTTTTGCAATTATTCTACTGGTATTACTTTAATATTTTTAATACTTGTACCGAGTTGACCTTGGATTACCGCTACGATTTGTGCAACCTCTTGTTCATTGAGTTTTGCTGCCTTTACTACTGCGTTAACATTTTTTTCTGAAATTGTTACTACACAGTCCTCAAAACCCTTTGCTTTGATTAAGCCCTCAACTACAAGTTCTTTGTCCATTTGTTTTACAAGGTTTAATCTTGCGTTCTCGGCGTTTGTTACCGCTTCCTTAGTTGAGCTTGGACTTGCTATAATTGCATCATAATAAAGCATCTCTTGGTCGCGGGTTGATTCTCTATCATTCCTATACGCAGAAAAATAACTTGCTGTGGTTGTTGTAGATGGTGGATTATTGTTTACACTATTATTTAACGCGATGTTTAAATAGCCGGTTACACCTAAAAGTAATACCATTACTGATAAGATTATGATTTTTGTTCTCTTTTTCATTTTCTTCTCCTTTTAATTTCCTATTAAAATTGTTATATTTTGATTTGGCACATTTACCACCGTTTGCAATGCCGAGAGTAAATTCATTTTTACGCTTATATTCTCTGCTCCACTTGAGGTGACTACTATGCCTTTTATCGTTGGGTATATCTCCTTTTCAAGCACCGGTTTCCCGTCCACCATTATCAGTTGGCTGGTTGTTACCTTCCCTCCATCTGCACTTGTTTTTGTTTCATCTTTTGTTGCGTAAACATATTCAAATCCACTATCAAGTGTAATGATTACATTGACTTGCCCTGCACCTTTTACGCTTGTTAGTACACTTTCAAGTTTATTCTCGAGGTAGTCCACATATTCCACACTTGACGAAAAGTTTTGTGAATTTTCTGTCGTATCTTGTCCCTCTGTTTTCTTTCCGCCGCCTAGCGTGGACAGATATATCGCAAGTATTATTATCGCAAAGCCTACAGTTAAATATATCTCTATATGCTTTATCTTTTTTAGTTTATCCCATAATGCACCCATTTTACTTCCTAAACTACTCATTGAATAAAACTTGTCCCTCCTTTATTTGTATGTTTTTTTGAATTATGTTTACGATATCATACCTGATACCTACTATATCTTTATGAGCCGCATTTCCTTTTATGACTATTTTACTAATGTCGACATATATCGACTTTATTTCTACCTGATTTGCAAATATGTCGGCATTTATTGATACCACGACCTCGCCATATCCTTCCTTATCTATCTCCTTCTCAAGCCCTTCCTTTGTCTTCATGATTTTATCTAGATTAATTTGATATAAATAGTCTTCTTGCAGGATTATCTCTTGACTATTAAATACATTGGATAAATCGAGTTTTATGTTAAGCAGCTTTGGTATTGGCATGATAATTACCAGTACAATTATGAAAGAAAAAACTCCTTTGATATATCTATTTATTTGACCATTTGGCAGTATTAATTCGACGATGGCACTTAGAAGTATTACTCCCGCTATCGACATTATCCAAGTTGAAATTGTACCTATCATTCCCCCTCCTTACACTATATTTGCACTGCACATTATAAGCCCAAGCATGATGAAATATATAAAGGCAACACCTATTAATAAACTGATAAGAAGGGTCATACTTTTTGACAGTGATGATACAAAGTTTGCTACGCCACCATTACCAAGAGGTTCTACAATGCCTGCGATAAGTTTGAGTGCGAGCATAAAAATTATAAGTTCTAGTAGAGGAGAAATTACTGTTGCCACAAGTAGCAATAATCCCCCAGCACCAACCGCATTTTTAATAAGATTTGAACTTGCAAGTATTAGACCAAAACCATCTGAAATGTATGAGCCAAGTATTGGAACATAAGATTTAATTGCAAATTTTGCCGTCCTTATACTTATTCCATCTACTGAGCCGGCTGTGATACCTTGTATAGACAAGAATGCAGAAAAAATAGTGAATATAAGACCTGTTACCCATTTATAAGTGCTGTTGAAAAAGGAAGTAAATTTATCGAGTTTAATATTTGTAGATAGATTTGACACTACGCTGAAAACCATAGAAAATATAAATATTGGTAGCAACATATATGTGAAAATATTTAATATCACACCACTTAGTAGCGCCATTGCGGGCTGGTAAACGCTTACAGAAACGGTGCCACCTATTGCTGTCATAAGCGTCAAAAGCAGAGGAAATATTGCGTCCATTTGCCCTTTGATATTCAGTATTGTACCGCTTGTGAGTTTTATCATATGTGAAGTCATTGTTAGAAGTATTACTGCTATCATTCCATAAGTGACAAAATGTATAAGGTTTGAAATGGATTTTCCATTTGTATTCGGCCTTAAGCCTTGTAACATTCCTCCAAAAATTGCAATTGCTATTACTGAAGAAATTATTGGTAGAAATTTAAGCAGATTATCAAAAACAAGAGATAATAGAGCCTGCCAAATGCTTGTACTATTTTCAGTAAATTCTCCTGTTATTATTGAAGTTATTTTATCAAGAAAACTACTACTTCCAAATATATCACCTTCTTTTCCTGTGAGAGAGGCAATTAAATCTTCTATGTTTGAAAAATCAAGTTTGCCTAGTTGTTCAAAGATAGTGTCTTCAAATTCCTGCTCCACTTCTGTTTTGCCATCATCTATTACCGCGCTTGCCACCGGTGATGCAAGTGGCACAAGTAGAAAAACTAGAAGAATTACAAGAAGAACTTTTTTAAGTTTTCCTTTTTCCTTTTTAATATCTGGGCGTCTATATCCTAGTTTTCTCATGGAAGAAGCTCCATAATAATTTGTAGTATGCTGGTAACTATTGGCATTGCCATGACAAGTATGATAATTTTCCCACCCAACAGAACTTTATCACCCAAACTTGAATTACCAGTATCAGCACATATGCCGGCAGTAAACTCTATTAAATATCCTATTCCCACTATTTTGATAAGAAGGGAATAAAGATTTCCCGATATTCCTGTAGTATTTATTATTAACTTTAGTGCATCAAAAACTGAAGTTAAATAGTTTACAAGCATGGCAAGAATTATAACCCCACTGGCGAGGGCTATAAGCACAGCATAATCGCTTCTTACTGGTTTTACCACTATAGTTGCTATACACCCAATTAGTGCCACCGCAACTATTTTATAAACTATATCCATTTCTCCCCTTTAAAAACTAAAAAGTGTTTTTATCGCAGTAAACAAGTCACCTATCATTCCGAGTATCATAAGTAGCACTATGATTAAACCCGCCAGTGTCGACATTGTGGCAATTTCATCTTTCCCTGTTTGTTTCAAAATCTGACCTACGATAGCAGTCAGTATTCCTATTGCGGCAATTTTAAATATTATATCTACTCCCATATCCCCTCCTTAGCACAATAGTACTACCACCATAAGCCCAGCAACAATGCCGAGTTTAATGGATAGCGTACCATACTTTTTGTTTTCTGTGGTGGCTAGAGTAGAAAGTTCTTCAAAGCGTTTTTCATAATTTTTTAATTCTTTACTTTGATTATCTAAATCGCTTCGACCAAGAGATTTAAAAAACAAGAAAATTGTGTCTTTTTCATTTTGTTTAAGAAAGTTCATATTTTGAAAAAGTTTTTCTTCCTGTAGACCTACATTATTTT
>CANBAX010000040.1 GCA_947366645.1 uncultured Clostridia bacterium | reverse complement strand
GATATAATCACTTACTACACGATACTTTACATAGAAAACTTTTGATAGGAAGTTATCTTGAGGTTGCGTATTATCATCAGCGGTGGTGTTTTCTGAACTAACATTTACACCATAAGTTACTTGAAGAAGAACATAATTTCCTAAATTGCCGGCACCTAAGCCTAGAACTTCATAGTCGTTTGAGTTTGTTTTTTTAGATACGCGAAGATAAGGATTATCTTTGTTTCCATAATAAGGCTCAAAGAGGTTTGGATATCTTTCATAAAGTTCGAGTTTTGAGTTATAGCCAAGGGCTTTTAAAAGCTCATCTTCCTCTTGAGTTACCTCATTAAGACCAACAACCTTAACATCTAAGGTATAGTTTGTGTTGTATTGGTTTATAGGCTCACCTGTACTTGGATTTATAATTCCCCTATCATTTATAATAGTAATTCTTTCATTTACTTTAATATCTCGCCAGTTGTTTGGCGCCTTTTCTAACACGTCGATATCTATTAGAACTTTATACGTATAGTTGTTAGAAAAACTTTCAATATAAGCTGTTTGACCTTCATCAGAAGATATTTGACCATTACCTAGTGAAAATGTGAAATTGTTTAATGATATTTCTTTCTCTAGTGTATCGTCATTAACAGGGAAGGAATAATCTGTGGCTTTTTCGCCAGCGGCATATTCTAATTTTTCTAATTTATCGTAAGATACGGCAATTCCCGCATAGGTCATATGAAGTCTGCCTGTAAGGTGTGGGTTTGTATCATAAAGTAAATTATCTTGCATTGGACTTGCATTGTCGGTAAGCTGACCTTTCTCATTGAAGTTTTGTGAATTATTTTGATATGTACCGAAATAAGAGTAACCATCTATACTTGTTTTCAAATCCAAGTAAATTGTTTTTTCACGACTATCTTCGGTAAGTTTAAAGCCATCAGAATATATATACTTTCCTTCTTCGTCATTTTTTTCAAACACAATGACGTACTCTCCCAAATACGCTGTGTTTACATTTGTCACTGTAAACTCTGCAATTCTATTATTCGCAAATATTTTTGTACTTTGTGTAAGATTTTCTGCATAGTATACTTCTACATTATTTACATCGTTTACTTGTTTGATATCAAGCGATAATGCTTTTTGCATGAGTACAATATGGTAAACTTTTGTAACTGTATTGCATTCTATTACAATATCAACAAAACTTTCAACTCCACTGTCGCCCATTACGAATTTAAGGTTGGAAGCATCTATAGTCCCGTCATATAGAACATTTTTACCATCTTCATTTGTTAATTCACCGGCGTCACATGAAACACTCGCATTTTGAAGGTTTTGTATTTTAGCGGTAAATTGATGGTTAGTAATTTCTTTATTTTCGATATCTGTAAACGTAACTCGCTCGCCTGCAGCAAACACTGCCTTGCTTTCAAAGAAGTTACTTGCGTTTTCAAAAGTTGCACCACTTGACAAATACTCTGCTTGTAAAATAGTATCATTTGGTTTTGGATAATTGAATTCAATTTTTACATTAGCAAGTATTGTTACAGTATAGTTTACGGTAAAAGTTTGTCCGTTTATAGTGATTTCAATTTTAATTTCTGTCGTAGTATCTTTTGGAATGTTATGAGTCGGGATTTCTATGCTTGTGCCAACATCTTCTTTGGAACCGCCCTCTATTCCATCTGTAGCAGTCCAAGAGTAACTAATCGTATCGTCAGTCACTGGCGTACCATTTACTAAACCAGATAGTTCAATACTAATAGGACTTCCTGCTGTTACTTCAACATTATTATTTATGTTAATAGGCTCGTTACCGATTAAGTTGTCATTTTTATCTTTTATATTTGCTTTTAGTGAAACAGGTATAGTGAAAGTAAAATCTTGGGCTTCATCGCCAAAATATCCTTTGACTTCAATATCAAACGAAATATCTTTTATTGAAGAAAGAAATTTGAAAAGAACTCCTTCAAACTTAAATATATTTTTGTATTCCTCGTTTACTGAAGCGCTTGTTACGTTAAAAGTTACACCTTCATTTCCATTTAGTGTAAATAATTTTACTAAATCGGTTATTTCTAAATTTATACCTGCATCGACGCTTACTCTGCCATCTACTAAGTCAAAAGTAACTTCTGCACTAGCCTTTAAAAGAATCTCTAAATTGCCTATTGCACCTTGGTTTGTATAAAACATAACATTTATAGTGCGGTCTTTATTAATATAATTTCCTCGATTTAGGCTGAGAGTATCATCAACATATGTTAAAGTCGCGAGAGCGTTGTTTGTAGTTTCTTCAGTTTCATTTATTTGTGAAGGATTTTCAGTTTCTTCAGATTTTTTAGGGTTGATAATTATAGCCCCGTTTTCATCTTTTATTATTTCTATATCACTTTCATCGCTATACACATGGAAGGATAATTCGCCTGTACCTATGCTTACACCCTCTTTAAGTTGTACTTTTATACTTTGTGAATTGGCCTCACTATATGGTACTGTCCATTTTGCTTTGCCTGCTTGCTGAGTGAAATTGGAATCATACCCAGAAAATGCTAATGTATACTCGTCATGTTTTACATTGACCTTTACAAGGTATTCGATTTCGCCGCCTATAACAGCAAGTTTTCCATCTTTTGGGTTATCTCCGCCAGAGTATATACGTTTAATTCTTACAATGCCGTCTGTGACATTTCTTAACGCTTGAATATTTACAATATCGCCTTCAAAGTTTACTCTTATATAGTCCTCAGGGTTTTGACCACCTTCAAGAGTTGGTATTTCAAGGGTATATTCGTATCTATAGTTTAAGTCTGGATTTTTTGAGCCATTTATTTCTACATTAAATCTTTTTTCCTTATAATGAAGGGTGTTATTACCGTACTCTTCATTTAAGTCTATTGGGATTTGCTCGCCGTCTGCAAGAGTTACAAATTCTGCTTCTCCGTCATAGGCATAGGTAGGATTAAAGCTAACATCGGTATCCCCTTTTACTTTAAGAAGATAATACATTTCAAAGTTGAATTTGCTTATTTTAAGTTTTAGTCCGACATAGGCATTTGTTATTTCATTTCCATTTTTATCTTTTTTCATGAGGTGGTTGATAAGAATTTTAATACTTCCGTCTTCCCCTGTGTAAATATCCTTGACTAAACCAAGGTCATACTCATCAACTGGTTCAACTTCTATTACAATATCGTTTTCCACCGAACTTGTGAATACAAAACCAAATGAATTCTGCTGTCTTACTGTTACATTTTCATCGGAAAGTCTTGCTATTGTGTACTCTTTGCCGGCTGTAACTTCTTGGTATACTTTTTTTTCACTTAAATTAATTGGCGAGAGGAGTTCGTTTTGCAGGGTATTATTTTTTTCATCGCTATATTCTACAAATTTTAATCCAAGGTTTGAAACAAGTAATGGTACTTTAGCAAGTGCTAATCTATTTGAGCCGCTTAATACTTCTACAATTAGGAAATATTCTTTATCTTCTATTCCACTTATTGCTACATTTTTGTTGAAGAATACAATTTCATTACTTTCTGGTAATGTGTATTTTGAACTTTGGTCTAGTTTTAATGACCCCTCTCTTTGCAATACCCTAAAGGTTAAGCCTGAAATCACATTATTTATATTCCAAGTGTTACTATCAACAAGAATATATTTTATTTCTCCACTATCGCTAGAAATTGACTCGACTTTGGCTTTTACATTTTCATCTCTTGAGAATTGGTTTGCTATCTCTTCATAGGTTATACCTATTTCATAGGTTAAATCTAATGTTTTTAGTTCTACTTTAGTGTCGTTTCCGACCATAAATCTGAAGGCTTCATTCAGTTGTGTTTGATTATAGTCAAATATTGGGTATTTGCGTACACTGATGATATTTCCATTAAGTGTGAGATTTCCTAGCTCATTTACAACCTGTATTGTTACCACTCCATCAGGTATAGCCGCATCGCCATAAATTCTTGAAATATTAAAATAATCTTTAATATTAAATGATGGTGTGTTTATAATGCTAAAAACAGTTTGGTTCCTTTCAACCTTAATGTTTCTCTTTACTGTAACTATTAGTTCGTAAGTCAACTCATATTTATTTCCACCACCCAAATTTAGTGTAATGTAATACTCTTTTTCCTCTTCCTTCCAAAAGTCATAAAAAACAAGTTCGCCAGTATCGTTATATTGTCCGACTTCTTTTCCGTCAGAATCTATGATTTCGTTTCCGCTCCATTTTGCTAAAATGTTAGAAAGATTTTCTCCTTTTCCGCCCTCTGCCATTGTAATAAAGCCACTGCCTATTGAGGCTGGGTGAGAAGCGTAAACCTGCGATAATTTATTGTTTTCTCTGTCCACTGAATCATTTTTAAGTAAGGTTACTTTAAGGGATATTCCCTTTACACCACTGCTGTATACGATTTCGAATTCCAGTGTTGGGCTGTTTTCAGCAAACCCTTTTTCTATATCGATAGAGGTTACATTTTTTAAGTTTATAAGTTCTTCAACACTTGTTATGCTTGTGCCATTTATTTTAAGCATTCCGTTTACGCCAAACAAGGAAGCAAAATCTACTTTATCCATTTGGCGTAAGGAAGAGGCGTTAAATTTAATGGTGTAGCCTGTGTATTCGGCTTCTGTATTGGTGTCTGTCTTGGTGTAAAGTTTAAATAATGAGTTTAAGTTTATTTTTCCACCACTTCTACCGAATTTCTTGATTTCTATCTCGGTTAAACTATTATTATCTTGAAGTGTCTTATTATTAACATCTGGGTCATTATTAACATCTATGTACTGCGAATAATCTTTCTTTATTCTTTCTATACCCTGTGAAATAATATGGAAGGAAATATATTCTGTAGAGCGAACGCCCTCACAAGATACGTAAAGTTTGGCGGTTACCCCTTCCTTATTCTCTATGGTTGGGAAACTTATGCTTTGTCCATTTGTTATGATGGCATTAGTATCTGCTGTATAATATACCCAGTTCGTAAAAGTGTCTGTTTTCTCAAATTGGTCAGTAATTGTAACACCTTTAATTAGAGATAAGAATTCCTCTAAGGTTGTTTCTTGCTCAGTGCCATTAGTATCAAAATAGGTGACTTTTGTTACAAATTTTCCATTCTCAAGCACCTGTCTTACATTTACCTGCTCTGACGACATGATATTTGGCTGGAAGGTCACATTTTGAACTTTTGGAGTATAGATAAATAAATTATTATCGCTTACCCCTCTTTCCCATTCATGTCCTGAGGCTTCATCTGACAGTACAACCTGCCCTAATTGCACCTCATTTTTAAGGCCTAATGAATTGTTTATCTTTAAAATAAATTCTACGGTGTTGGTTTCTTCCTTTAAATTATACCATTTATCATTTACAAGTTCAAACTGGAAGAAGCTTCTCATAACCGATGCACCGTTTTTATTCTTTACATCAAGAGTTATCTTATTGCTAGAAATTTGTTCTATAAAGGTTTGCCATGAGTTTCTATTTATTTCAAAAGATATTTTAATTTTATTTGCCGTGCCTTGTGGTAGATAATTTTCGCTGATTTCATTGCCTTCGTTGTCGATAACTATCATGCTCATATCGCCAACCGAGTTTTGATAGAGTTTCTTAGATACCTTTACTTTACGGCTTTCTGAGGAGCGAACTAAAACATATTTTCCGCTTTGACTTTCTCCGCTTGGCAGGAAGGTCGCAAAAAACACATCAAATTCGCCTATGTTGCTTACTGTTAAGTCATACCCTTCAAGTGCAAACAACATATAGTCTTGAGTACCAATTCTATAAACACCTGAACGATTTGCATCATATTTTGCAAGCATTCGTCTTGCTACATCTTCATCAGTGGTTTCGCCCTCTAATTTTTCAGTGTTTCCAAAGTACGCAAAGAATACTGGGTTTTTATACATATTGCTTTCTGGAATTGAGACATCTTCTTTAGAAAAGGTATAGGTGTCTGGTAGCATATTGTCGCCATTGAAATCCAGCGTCATTGAAATTGCGTCTTTATTTGCCCATGTTACACTGCCTTCTGTACCTGTTTGAACTTCGATTTCTACAAAGTCCTTAGCCTCACTTCCGTTAATTTTTGTGATGCTGTACACACCATTCTCTTCCTCTAAAAGTGCTATATTAAGTCTGAAAGTGTGCATTTCGCTTGAGTACAATGTCCAGCCAGAATACTTTGGATAGGCAACTGTGTCTGCAAAATAATATTTTTTTGTACCCACCATTACTGATTTTAGTTCATTATCAAACTGGTCGGATATTCTTAGAATATTTTCATCGGTGATTTCTGTTTCTACGCCGCCCACAAGATATGTAAAGTTTATGGCAACCTTTCTTAACATTAGGTCTAACTCATTTTCGCCTGAATTTACGAAAACATCAAGATAATTGTCAGCACCGGCGTCTTGCATTGTAAGTGTAAACTTTTTACCTGCGTACATATTTTTGAAGGTATGTCCACCATTGCCTACAACAAAACTTGTAAGAGATGCCTCATTTATCTTTATATTTGCTGGATTATTTAAATTATCCGCCCTATCGCCAGCACCTGAATTTGAGGCAAGATATTTAAGGCATGAGTCGTAAACATCTGCTGGAGATACCGTGCTGTCAAAACTGGAAAGAAATGACTCTTGCTTATCAGCATAATTAAAAGCGTATCCTATGATTTCATTTACCGCTTTTGCATTGCCTGCCATGAAATATGGACCATCGTCATAACCAAACGTCACTTCACTTGTGTTGCGGGCTTGGAAGAAAGTTGACTTTTCTCTCGCGCCCTCGCCACTGTCGCTATAAAGATATTTACTTGCAGAAGGGAAGAATTCTGCCCTTGCTGTAAAGGATTGATTTTCAGTAACTTCTTGTACCTCATTATCTAGGTTATCATATAGTTTGACTGTCAAGTCATAAACTGGCACATCAACTGCCACTTTTATTCTTGCCACTTTGTTATTTTTAGTTGTGGCTTTTAAATTGGAAATACCCCCTCTTGTCCATAAAATTGGCTCGCCTTGAAAGGTGATTTCTTCGCCATTTCTTTTAAGCACTTCTTTGTTTAGTGATATTTCAAAAGGCTCGCCTATATTAACTGTCATTGGCACTGTGATGCAATTATCTGAAATGGTTTTATTTACTCTGTTGATAATTTTACTTTCTGACTCAAAATCAAGGTCAACTGTTTTTTCTGTAACATATTGTGTTGGTGTGTTTATTACTAATTTCAATTTTTTTACAGTGTTGTCCGTTACCTCTATTTGATTCTTTGAAGGGTTATAATTTCCGTCCTTCCATTCAAAAGAAATACTCTCTGGGGAAATCTTTGCTTCACCAAATCCACCTCTGGCAAGATAAACTCCGCCGACTGCAACTCCAGCGACTGTTATTACCGAGAAGATTATTACAACTATGGTTTTCCATACTGCCCATTTCTTTTTCATGTTTGCACCTCTAACCTTGTTTACATTATAATTTTTTTGACGAAAAAAAGCAAATAAATATGTAGATAATTGGCTA
>CANBAX010000039.1 GCA_947366645.1 uncultured Clostridia bacterium | reverse complement strand
GCTACGGTCGAAATGACAATGATTATGAAAAAGATTTCTCCGCTGCGGGCTGAAGCCCTTCGGTCGAAATGACACCGCCTTAGGCGGCTTTTTTGGTAATTCATTAAAAAAGATTTCTCCACTGCGGGCTGAAGCCCTTCGGTCGAAATGACAAAAATAGAAAAGGTCGAAATGACAAAAGTGGAAAAGACAAATAAAAAAGAGAGGTAAGTTCCTCTCTTTTTTGTAACAACAAATTTTTATCTCTTTGAGAACTGAGATGCTTTTCTTGCTTTCTTTAAGCCGTACTTCTTTCTTTCCTTCATTCTGCTATCACGAGTGAGAAGTCCTGCCTCTTTAAGTTCTTTCTTATAAGTTTCATTGGCTTTAACAAGCGCTCTTGCAATTCCGTGGCTGATAGCACCTGCTTGGCCTGCCTCTCCGCCGCCTACTACGCGTACTGTGATATCATATTTATCTTGTGCGCCTACAAGTTCAAGTGGTTGGCGTGCGATAAGTAGCAAGGTGTTTCTTTGAAGATACTCGCTGATATCTTTTCCGTTTACTATGATTTTTCCCTTACCTAGAGCAAGTCTTACTCTTGCAATAGATTTTTTTCTTCTTCCAGTCGAGATGATTTGTGCTGGTTTCTTCTCTGCCATTATCTTCTTGCTCCTTTAATTTCTATATTTTCTGGTTTTTGTGCTTCATGGTTATGAGTTGCATCTTTATATACATGAAGTCTTGTGAATTGTTTTCTTCCAAGTGTGGTTTTTGGAAGCATTCCTTTAACCGCTTTCTCAATTACCTTTGGTGAGTTTTCTTGCATGAGTTTATCATAACCCACTTCTTTAAGTCCACCTATGTAACCTGTGTGCCATCTCATCTTTTTATCTTGAAGTTTATTGCCTGTTAAAACTACCTTATCTGAGTTTATTACTATGCAAAAATCACCTGTATCTACATGCGGTGTATAAATTGTTTTGTTTTTACCTGTTAATATATCAGCCACTTGACTTGCCACTCTTCCAAGTGATACGCCAGCAGCATCTACAACCAACCATTTTCTTTCTACTTCGGCTGGTTTTGCCATATAAGTCTTCATTATTTCCTCCAAATTTTCTGCCTGTTTAAAAGGTGTTATTCATTCGCGGGGCTAGTGCAAACAAAAAACGCCTTAATTTAAGACGATTATATTTTATATAAATATCAACCTATTGTCAAGCGTTTTTGCAAATATTTTAGGAAATTTGAAGACTTTCTTGCTCTATGACAAGTCTACACTCGTCATCTACAAGAAAGGAAACCACTTTATTTACATAATTTGTTTGTTGTTTAATAAATTCTGCTTCTTGCGCCTCTATATTTGAAAGGACAACCTTTTTTATCTCCTCAACAGGCGTACTCACATTGCCGGCACGCATTTGTATGAGTTTAGTGAGTTCTTTTTCGTCATTTTTGATATTCATGAGCATTTTATAGTCCTCATAATTGCGGCCATAGCGATGTTTAATAGCATCTATTCTTTCATTTATATCCCCAAACTTTCGGCACTTTGAAAAAGTTTCTTGATACACCCTTTGTGAGCCTATAGCAACCGCCTCTTCATGAAGTAAAAAAATCTTCTTTTCACGGCTTATCGGCGAAGATAAAATTGCGCCTACATTCTCATTTTTTGTAAGTCCCGCAAACTCATTTTCAAGTTCGCTCTCGCCACTACTAGCCCTTTTTAAAAGTGAGGTGATGTCTGAGGTTTTCCCTCCTTCAAGGTCGGATATCTTATTTATGTAACCACCAAGCACTGCATAGTACTCCTCCCCCTCTACATTTATGTTTTTCTCTTTTAGTTGTGATAAATCCTCGTACATCTTTTTCTCCTTTTGAGGTCTTTATGATATCACAAATTTTTGCATAAATCAAATAATTTTTGCATAAATATACATATTTTTCATTATTTTTTTGATTTGACATTTTTCTACTTTTTTTATCAAATTTTGATAAAAAGGTATAATTTTTTGTTGACAAAGTATCTTAAATATTATAAAATATACTTGTTATATTTATGTATAACAAATTAAATTTTAAATTCACGGGATTTTTATACTCGTACACATATTTTAACAACTTAACAAAACCCGTTATAGGTTATATAATGAAAATTAAAAAATTAGAGAACTCTCAACCCTCTGTTGAAAAAACAGGCAAGGTTGATTCAGATAAAAAAATTAAAGACCGCAAGTTTTTAAGCCTTCCTAAGTTTGGCTCTTTTGTTGTTGGCAAAATTGAGTTTCCTGACCTTCAAGGCCTTACCCCCTTCTCCCCTTCCGCCGAACTTATGCCAATTTACAAAAATCAGAAAGACATGAAATACGCTAAGGCTAGGCGTAACAACCTTAATTTCATATCTGCCAAGAAAATTCAGCCTAAAAAGCGCAACTGGAAAAAGTCGGTTTTTAATCTTGCTGCGGCGGTGGTGTTGGGGGTTGTAACAGGCTCTCTTGTTGGCGGCTGGTACAAGGATTATACCGAAAGCCTTATGAAAATTGATTACCCTGAAAGCGCAGAGCCCTATCTTGACAATACCGACAGCATAGTTTCTAAAATTCAGGCAAATGGCGGAAGCCCTCTTAACTACACCTTAAGCGAAAACTTTGCTATGGCCTCTTACAAAGCGGCTCAGGCGGACAGTTTCTACTTTGTAGGCCGTGGAAAGGTGGCAACTATTGCCACTCAGTCAGTTTTCAGTATTCGTGCCTTTGACGGCGAAACATATGAGCTTACCAGCCAAAGTGTTGGCATGATGACGGTGGCTGTATGTGCGGTGCATAAAAAAGGAAGCGGCAATGTCAACCTTATCAAAGGCAAAAATGTCAAAGCTGAAACCGCGGACTGGACTGGTGAAAATCAGAAATTTACCACCGAACAATTTATAGACAAAAACGGCTCATTGCCTGAAATGGTTAGCCCATACGTTGTTTCTTCTCAGACCGTGCTTAACAATACTGACACCATAGAAGAAACAACCCTTAATGATAAAAAAGCCTATCTCTTCACTTTGAAAATTGACCCTGTGCTTGGCGCTATTCGCTATCACAAGCAGGTGATGCTGACAAGCGGACTTACTTCCAAGCCTAAATTCGACGACATTTCTATCAAAGTGTATCTTGATGAAAACTGGAATTTTCTTCGTACCGAAATTTTAGAACATTACACCGTGAAATACGGTATTCCAGCACCTTGTGAAGGCACGCTTAACACTGACTACACATTTAATGAGCCTGTCACTTTGCCTTACAAACCAAATTAAAAGGAGGATAACATGAAAAAGTTTTTTAAGAAATTTGCAAAACTGCTTGGCTATGCTTTTGTGTATATTCTCATTTCTCTTGGCACTGCTGTTGGTGTAATTTTCCTTTCTCCAGTAGCCGGCAAAGATGGCAGCGAAGAAATTTACATTGCACCGCAGCTTACACATATTTATCAAAACTTTACCACAGTCAAAGCACTTAAAGTTGACCTTGACCTTGAAGTGGAAACACCTACCGACGCCTTTAATATCCTTCTTAATGCACAAATAGACCTTAATGGCGGTTTTGAAAATTTGGGTATTGACGGCTCGCTTACCGTTTACGTAGAAAACGAGCCACTTGTTATCGACCTTAGATACACTGACGGTATAATCTATATCGATGTACTTAACGGCAAATACATGATAGAAACTGACAACATTATGGACAGTTTAAATCAAATCCTTTCCATACTTAACATTGAAATGCCTGACCTTGGTTTGAGTGTTGGTGCGCTTGACTTTGACTCCATTCTTGCAATGCTTTCTGACCTGACCGAAACCAAAGGCGAAAATAATATCACACTTTCTATCAATGTGCCTGTTATCGGACAGCTTAGCCTTATTTGCGACCTTAACTACTCTATCCGCGAACTTAACCTGCCTAAAACTGAAATCTCAGATGGCACAAGTATTAAAGTGGCTTCTAAATTTAACTACCCTTCTTCAGTGACAGTGGAAACCCCTTCTGAGCCTGAATACATTAACGCAACACATCTTTTTACCGTACTTGGCTCTACTTTAGACTACCTTAATCAAGAAGAAATTGCTTTTAATATTAATGCCATATATGACAATTACAATATTTCTGGTAATTTTTCTGCCAACCTTAAAGATTTTAATTCTAAATTTTCTATGGACCTTTTTGGAATACCACTTAATTTAATTGCTATTGACAATATTGCATATTTTGAATATGGAAACATCAACTTTAAATTTGCACTTAGTGACGCAGATTTACTTTCTGATATTATTTATCAGCAGTTTGGCGTGAATTTACCTGTTAATGAAATTATCTCAATTCTTACCTCTTTGAAAAATGGAAATCTTATGGAGATAATCCCTAGCCTTAACTTCTCAGACAACAAAGACGAGCATACAAGTTTAAGCGATATTGACCTTAGCATTATACAAAGTTTTGTGAAAAATGGAGATATCTACACTCTTACTTTGCGTGATATTGGAGATATAAATTTTGGCGTCAATGACAACAAACTTACCCTACTTGGCTTTAACGGTTTGGGTGTAAGCGCTACCCTTACTATGACCTCGGCAAAGGATATTTCACTTACAAGTGACAATTATATTGACCTTAAGGAAGCACTTCCAGCCGTAAATGCCTTAATCTCAACTTTTAAGCAAACCAGCTTTGTTGGAAACGCTTTAATCTCTAACAATGATGAAATTATAGGCAGCGCTGATTTTACTGTTAGTGGAAACAATTATCACTTTGTAGTGAACGTTTATGGTCAGACTCTTACTCTTGATTTTATTGAGGGACAGCTATATTTACAAATAAAAGATGTTAAGCTTTACACTACCCTTGATGACCTTCAAAACATTACTGATTTCTTAAAAGATAATTTTAACATTACAACAAAGGAATTTGATTTTGACGAATTTATTTCTAAGGTTACAGAAATTTTAAATCCAAGTGTAAACCCTAGCTTCATTAAATCTATGCTTCAAACAGAAAACGGACTTATGGTGACCCTTTTCAATGATATGACTTTTGAATTAGGTTACAATGATACAATAAGTAGTTTGAAGATGTCTATTGGTGACATTACTGCGTCTTTAAAACTTGACGCCTCACAGGATAGCATATCTCTTCCAGAAATTGACAAGGAAAATTATCAGTCTTTAAACACCCTCTTAGACGCTATCAGTGCTACAAAACAATATATTGAAAATGAAAAATTCTATTTGAGTTTCAACCTTAACTATGACAAGTACATTGTAAACGGCTCACTTAATTATGACGAAAACGAAATATCTGCATACGCGCAGGCAATTATAGACAACACACTTATTACTATAAGATTTTTAAATAATACCATTTATCTTGAAATTAATGGTCTTAAAGTTTCATTCGCACTTGATGACATTGACAGAGTATCGGCGTTTATATATGAAAAATTTGGAATTAACATCAATGAAATGATGGAAAAAATTATTAGCCAATTACAAAATTTTAATAAACCTAGCGATTTTGATTTTGCGAAGTTTATTTCAGATTTAAATATATCCTTAACCCAAAACTCTCTATCTCTTAAAACTACCGATTTCAACCTCACATTAAACTTTGAAAATATGCTTACCGGAGTTACTTTTACTTCCTCTAACATTGCTTTTAATGCAAATATTGAAAACTCCCCTTCCATTGTGGAAATCTCAAGCGGATATTTTGACTTAACTGAAATTTTGCCTTTTATAGACATAGTTTTAAGTTATTCAAGCAATAAACAATTTGATATAACTGCAAACGCACAAGTTTTTGATGGCAAGCAGTTAATCTTTGAAACCACCGATGCACAACTTCAAATTGACCTTACAAAAGGACTACAATTTTACGGCAATGTTGCTGTGGTAGGAAAGACTAATCACAAGATGGAAGCGAGTGTTTATGGCGAGTATCTTTACCTTAATTATAACGGCCTTCTTATCAAGATTAGCAACAAAGACGCCAATGAACTTTTAGTTCTTGTTATGAACATGCTTGGTGTGGACCCAAGTTTCCTACCTATTCTTGGCGATGTTGCAAATGGTATGGACATTGACTTATCTAACATGGGCAACTTGTTTGGCGGAATGATGCCATCAACAAATCCTCTTGATATTATAAACTTATTCAAGTCTATTACCATAAATGGCAACGCCCTTGAAATTGTGCTTGACGGTAGCAAGATTTCTACAAATGAAAGAGCAGAAAATATGACTATCAAACTTGTTACTGATGGAAAAAACCCGCTTTCTCTTGAAATAAACAATCTTTATACCGGCGTGTCAAACAATGAACGTTTTAATCTCCAAATAGACTTTAACAAGTTTGCAGCTGTTAACGCTCCCGATACTAGCCTCAACTATGTAGACATATCTGGTGCCAATGAGGTAATTAAAGCCGCAATTAATATGGCTGATTATCGCGATTTTGAAATTGCTGGCAATTTTGATATCGACATGGCAATTCCTGTACTTAGTGATATGCATATGTCTATGCCGGTAAGTTTTAAAGTTAAAATAGTTGATGGCAAACCAGAAGTATTTATTGTAATTGATAAAATTCCAGTTGTACACCCTCTTGTTTACAACTTGAACAATGATACCAACTGGAAGTATAGTCAAGTAAACACATTAAACATTGCTACGATGAAGTCTTCTGATGAAACAAGACGGCTTAACATATACTACAAAGATGGCGAAGTATATTTCTACCGTCATGAGCTTAACGTTAAAGGCACCGAAACTTATGAGAAAAAACTTAAGGCGCCTTTGGATACTGTTTTAAGTGATGTTCTTTACTATGTTCAATGGGGTACTGGTTTTAATGACACCATTATTGATACTATTAGAAAATCACTTGCAAACGAGCACGAAATTAACCTTGGCAATATTATACGAAGTTTTAATTTTGATAGCCAAAGCGGAGTTTGCACAATAGTTTTAAATATGACTGAAATTTCAGGCGATAAAAATATGGGTGATATGACTCTTACTCTTGGAATTACTGACCACTCTTACAGTGTGAGCGGCGATAATATTACTAAGAACATAATTGGGCTTATTGGTTTTAAAATGAATATGCCGTTCACTGACAGTTTACAACTTAATTTACAAACAAGCAAGCCGCTTGAATTAATTAATTTTGGCACCGTACTGGATTACTCTGACTTCTATAATTTTATAGACAATTATGAATATGAAGAAAATATAGAATGGGAAGGTTACAATGGAAATTGGGTGAAGGCAAGTGAACGCGAATTTGTAGTATCCTTTGTTACCAACCAAGATGGTTTATATGAAACAGATGTAAAAGGTAAACAAGGTAGTGCTTTTAACCTTCCAAACTATGGGAATATGGAATTTAAAACTGATACCGATTACGATTTATTTACTTTTATCGGTTGGTACACCTCCCCTAATTTTGAAGAAGGCAGTGAATTTACCGAAGGTATTATTCCTAGAAACAACATTACCCTTTACGCTAAATGGGAGGCAATTACACAATTAAGAACTGTTAATTACTATGTTGACGGAATTTTAAAATATACCCAATATTCTCAAATAGGAGCAATGCTTGATGATGAATGGCTTGATAGAACCATTATAGTTGCTGAAGG
>CANBAX010000038.1 GCA_947366645.1 uncultured Clostridia bacterium | reverse complement strand
ACATCATTTTGTTACTTTAATCACATAGACAGTGAGCATAAAAACTGGAAAAAAGTTTCAACTTGGTCAAATAGAAAATCTATCTATAATTCAACAGAGGAATATCATATTTATTGGCTGCAAAAAGTTCTAGAAATGGTTGATTCCAACTTGAATAAAAATAAAATTGGACTGAACGGATATCAGGTTAAGAAAATGGCTGCAGAATTGTTAAATAAATTAAATATCCAAATTTAAACATTTAAATTGTGTTTATTTTATCGGTTTTGTAACACAATATTGTTATGAAATCTATAAAAAATATATTGCTATACTTAAGTGCCTTTGTACCAATGTATTTCTTAATTTTTGTTAAAGTGTTAATTGACTTAATTAATGACAATATGTCTTGGAATGTACTTAACACCTTGAACTTAGTCACGCTAATCCTTTTAATATTACTTGGCATAATTGGTTTATACTGGAACATTCACCTTAATAAAGAGCCACCAAAAGAAATTATTATACTAAAAAAAGAAAATATCACCGACCAACATTTTTTAGGTTACTTCTCCCTATTTGTGTTTTTTGCTATTCCCCTTGACCTAAACTATATAAGTGGCTACGCGATGTATGCCTTTATTATCATTATGATAGGAATTGTGTATATACACAACTCGCTTTACTATATAAATCCACTTTTAAACCTGCTTGGTTACAATTTTTATGAAATCACCTACAAGGAAAGTGGCACTGAGCAAGAAAGAAATGCAAAGTTTTTTTATCGCGGAACACTGGAAATTGAAAACAAAACCTACTGGGTTAAACTAAAAAATACAAACTTTTCCTTTATTGATAAAAGAAAAAAGAAGGGTTAAACCTTCTTTTTTTTCATTGTTTTTTCTTTTATTTCTTTTTTCTCATTGGTGTCTATGCTCTTTCTAAATACTACAAAAGTTTGCCACAAGAATTCTAATATGAAATTAATTATCATACAAGTTACAAGCCCGATTATAAATGCAAAGTCGCCACCTATACTTGCCTTTAAAGCATTTTCTATTGTAGCAATATACCAAACTTGGAATGGATAGAACGGAATATAGAATACAAAAGCAAGCAGCATTGCTATTGGGATATTATTTGCCGACTTAAAGGTAAACTTACGATTAAATGTAAAGTTCCAAATCACAGAAAGTGCAAGCCCCACCGTGTCCGCAATAAAAGTTGAGGTGGCTTGCTCAGTGATAAAAAATATTGTAGAGTCCGCAGGTATGATAAAATCAAGCAGTACAAGTTTTAATAATAGCGAGGAAACAATTTGAATTGCACCGGCAGAAAGCGAAAATAGTACGAATTTAATCGCCCTCCAAATTTCTTGATTTTTCCTACTTTTCTCCTTATTTTCTGGGGTTTGTAGCGTTTGTGAATTTACATTTTCTTCTGATTTAGTGGTTTGTGATGAAATCTCCACATTTTCTTGATTTTTAGGCTGTTTTTTCATTCTTCTCCCTTTTTTCAAATTTATGCTATCACAATTAAATTAGCCTTGTCAACAAAATAAAAAAGAAGGTTTAAAAATAGTTGTTTTTTTCTATATTATATTATATAATATTATATATATAAATATAGGAAGGTAAATATGGAAGACAAAACCGCTGAGGAACTTGAACTTAGCAAAAGTAAAAAATATGATGCTGGCGACATTCAAGTGCTTGAAGGCCTTGAGCCTGTTAGAAAAAGGCCAGGTATGTATATCGGCTCTACCGATGAACACGGACTTCACCACCTTGTAACTGAGGTTGTGGACAACTCTATCGACGAAGCGCTTGCTGGATATTGTACACAAATAGATGTCACTATCAACTGGGACGGCTCTTGCAGTATCAGCGATAACGGCCGTGGTATTCCTACCGGCATCATTCCAAAGGAAGGCAAGAGTGCGGTGGAAGTTGTTCTGACTAAACTTCACGCTGGCGGCAAATTTGGTGGCGAAGGCTATAAAATTTCTGGCGGACTTCATGGCGTTGGTGTATCCTGCGTGAACGCTCTTTCTTCTCACATGACCTGTGATGTATACCAAAATGGAGAGCACTATCAAATTGAGTTTAGTCGTGGAAAAGCCTTATATCCACTTAAAGTGGTAGGAAAGACTGACAGACGCGGAACAACTATTACTTTCTCACCTGACAAAGATATATTTGAAACTGTTGTTTTCAACTTCGACACCATGAAAAATAGGTTTAGAGAGATAGCCTTCCTTAATAAAGGGCTTGTAATTTCACTTGAGGACAAGCGTGTTGGTCAAGAGCGAAAAGAGGTTTTTGAGTTTAAAGGTGGAATTGTTGAATTTGTAGACTATCTTAATAAAAACAGAGAAACACTTTTACCTTACCCAGTTTATTTCAATAAATTCAACAGAAATGCCAAGGGCGAAATTGAAAATGAAATTGAAGTGGCTTTTCAATATAACGAAGGCTATAACGAAATAATAAATGCCTATGCGAACAATATTAACACTGAAGAAGGCGGAACACATCTTGAAGGTTTTAAAGCAGCACTGACCAAGGTTATCAATGACTACGCAATTACAAACAAGATAATTAAAGATAATGAAAAACTTACTGGAGATGACTGCCGAGAAGGTTTGACCGCAGTGATAAGTGTAAAATTACGCAATCCTCAGTTTGAAGGACAAACCAAGACCAAACTTGGCAATAGCGAAATGCGTACTATTGTTTACAAGGCAATGCAGGAAGAATTTGGCGACTATCTTGACAGACACCCTAATGAGGCAAGAAACCTTATCATGAAGAGCATTACTGCCCAGCGCGCAAGAGATGCCGCAAGAAACGCAAGGGAACTTACAAGAAGAAAGAGCGTGCTTGAAAGCACCACCCTGCCTGGTAAACTTGCCGACTGTAGCGAAAAAGACAGAAGATTCTGTGAAATTTACCTTGTTGAGGGAGATTCCGCGGGCGGTACTGCTAAGACTGGTAGGGATAGACGTTTCCAAGCCATTCTGCCACTTAGAGGTAAAATCCTTAATGTAGAAAAAGCTAGACTTAACCGTATCTTAGAAAACGCAGAAATTAAAGCTATGGCTACCGCGTTTGGTGCTGGAATTGGAAGTGAATTTAATATGGAAAAACTTCGCTATGACAAAATAATATGTATGACCGATGCCGATGTCGATGGCGCGCATATTAGAATACTTCTTCTCACCTTCTTCTTCCGTTTTATGCGACCACTTATAGAGCAAGGCCATGTATATGCGGCTAAACCACCTCTTTACAAGGTAACAAAAAACAAACAAGAATACTATTTCTACTCTGATGACGAACTTGAAGCCTTTTATGCTGAAAATGGCCGCAAAGGTTGTGACCAGCAGCGTTACAAAGGTCTTGGTGAAATGAACGCAACACAGCTTTGGGAAACCACCATGAATCCAGAAAACCGTATCTTAGTACAAATTACAATGGACGATGCGATTGAGGCAGAAAAAATGTTTAACGAGCTTATGGGAGAAGAGCCTGAACTTCGCCGTCAGTTCATTGAAGCAAACGCAACACTTGTTACCGATTTGGATATTTAGGAGATAGTATGAAAGTTGTTACCGTTTGTGGCAGTCTGCGATTTGAAAAAGAAATGATTCAAATCGCTGCCGAACTTGAAACAAAGAAAAACTATTGCGTTATTCAATGCGTATATGGACTTAATAATATAACCGAGGAAAAGAAAAAACGAATTGGTGAAATTCATTATAAAAAAATTGATAAATCAGATGCAATTTATGTTGTTAATATTGGCGGGAATATTGGAGAAAGTACAAAGAAAGAAATTGCTTATGCAAAAGCACACGAGAAAGAAATTATATATCACGAAAGTATAATATAAGGAGATAAAAATGGAAAAATTTGAAAATAAGAAGCCTTTGGAAGAGTTATTTAGAGAAACCAAGGTGGAAAAACTTGACACAGTGAATGAACTTAAGCATTCATTTATCTCCTATGCAATGGCGGTGAATGTTTCTCGTGCCATTCCTGATGTAAGAGATGGATTAAAACCAGTCCATAGAAGAATACTTTTCAGTATGGGCGAAATGAACAACTTCTACGATAAGCCAACTAAAAAGAGTGCCAGAATTGTTGGAGAGGTTATGGGTAAGTATCACCCTCATGGCGATAGTTCTGTTTACGATGCAATGGTAAGACTTGCTCAGGACTTCTCTATTCGTTACCCTCTTGTAGACGGGCAAGGAAACTTTGGCTCTGTCGATGGTGACCCCCCTGCGGCTCAACGTTATACAGAAGCGCGTCTAAGTAAAATAGCCGCACTTATGCTTGAAGATATTGATAAAGAAACGGTTAACTTTTACCCTAACTTTGATAACACCCTTATGCAGCCAGTGGTACTGCCAGCAAAAATACCTAACCTACTTATAAACGGCGCTGATGGTATTGCAGTGGGTATGGCGACAAATATTCCACCTCACAACTTAAAAGAGGTTTTAAACGGCTTACAAGCCCTTATTGACAACCCAGACATTGAAATCGATGAACTTATCAAGTATATTCCAGCGCCTGACTTCCCTACCGGCGGAATAATTATGGGAAGAAGCGCTGTTAAGCACGCGTACAAAACAGGTCGAGGCGGAATTGTTGTGCGTGGAAAAACTGAAATTGAGGAACTTAACAATGGAAGAACGCGTATTATAATTACCGAACTTCCTTACATGGTTAACAAAGCACAATTTATTGTACAAATGGCAGACCTTGTAAAAAACAAGAAACTTGATGGCATAAGCGACATTCGTGAGGAAAGTGACCGTGATGGTATGCGTATCGTAGTTGACATTAAAAAAGACGCAAATGCACAAGTAGTGCTTAACTCTTTATACAAACATACCCTTCTTCAGAAAGGAAGTGGTATCATATTCTTAGCACTTGTAAACAACCAACCTCGCATACTGAACCTTAAAGAAATGCTGTATTACTATCTTGAGCATCAAAAAGAGGTGCTTACACGCAAAACTCAGTTTGACCTTAAAAAGGCTAAGGAGCGTGAACACATTGTAAAAGGACTTGTCATCGCACTTGCAAATATTGATGAAGTTATTAGAATAATAAAGGCCTCAGACGATAAACAAGATGCTGCCGGCAAACTTATGGAAAGCTTTAATCTTGACGAAATTCAAGTAAATGCAATCTTAGAAATGAGGCTATCTAAACTTACAAGTTTGGAGGTAGAAAAACTTAATGAAGAGTTGCGCGAACTTGACGCTTTAATCGCAGACTATGAAGATATACTTGCAAAGCCAGAACGTGTGCTTAAAATTCTTCGTGACAACTTTGAGGAAATTAAAAATCAGTATGGCGATGCCCGTAAAACAGAAATCAGCCTTGAGGCAGGAGGTATTGATATTGCTGACCTTATCGAAAAGGAAAATGTCGTTATTTCAATGACACATGAAGGCTACATCAAAAGAATGTCTACAAGTGAATACAAATCGCAACATCGTGGTGGCGTGGGCGTAACCGCTCACAAGACTAAAGATGAGGATTTTGTTGAGAGAATGCTTCTTACCTGCACTCACAATGATTTACTATTCTTTACCAATATGGGTAAAGTGTACAGTATAAAAGCCTATGAAGTGCCTGAAGCACAAAGAACAGCCAAAGGAAGAGCAATTATAAACTTACTACAACTCTCCCCTGAGGAAAAGGTAACGACCATAATTCCTCTTGAAGAAAATGCCACAGGAAATCTTATTATGGCAACAAAGTATGGTCTTATTAAGAAAACCAGCCTTAAAGAATTTGCATCTATACGAAAGGTTGGAAAAATTGCTATTAAACTTGTTGAAGGTGATGCACTTATTGGAGTTGAGGTTTCAAGTGGCGAGGACGAAATTCTTGTTGCAAGCCACGACGGCAAATGTATAAGATTTGCCGAAGCAGATGTTCGCTCTGTCGGTCGAGATAGCCAAGGCGTACGCAGCATGAAACTTACTGGCGATGACTATATTGTAGATATGAGTGTAATAAGGCCAAATAGCGAAATGATAACAATAACCGAGCACGGTTATGGTAAGCGTAGTAGCACTGATGATTATAGACTTCAAGCTCGTGGCGGTATGGGTGTTAAAGCAGGCGTATTTAATGATAAGACCGGTAAACTTGTTGCTTTAAAACAAGTGGTTGATAATTGTGATATCATGCTTATTGCAGATAATGGAATTATTATCAGAACCCCTCTTGACCAAATCAGCAAGCTTTCAAGAGTAAGTCAAGGCGTTCGCATAATGAAACTAAGAGATGATGCAAAAATTGTTGCAGTTGCCCTTACCGAAAAAGAGGAAGAGGAAACTGAAAACACAGTTGAAGAAACACCAGTTGAAGAATAAATAAAAGAAAAAAGATGTAAACTTACATCTTTTTTCTTTTTTATTGCTTTTTTTGTTAAATTATGGTATAATTGGCTCGAAAAATTTGAGGGAGGGCAAAATGGAGAAGGAAGAGCAAAAATATTTTGATGACACTATTGCATTATTAGACAGAGATATAAACAAAACGCGAAAGAAGATAAACGAAGTTGATGAGGAATTTGTTATGGCAAAAAAAGACCTTGCCGACAATTTCTATGAAATTACCCGCGGTCATGCTGATGACCCTACTTCAAATGCCGATGACCTTTCCAACCACTATGCCCTTCTTAACCAAATGGAAGAACTTAGCGTAGACCTTAGAAACCGATTAAAAGGTCTTCAAGCGCAAAAGAAAAACCCATACTTTTCTAGAATTGATTTTCTTACAAAGGGTAAAACTGAAAAAATATATTTAGGTTTATTAAACCTTATGGACAAGGACAATATTATTGTATATGACTGGCGTGCGCCTATTTCTTCCATGTATTATGATTATGAACTTGGGGCAGCATCTTATAAGGTGGGCAAAAACACTTTTAAAGGCGAAATTACATTAAAACGACAATTTAAAATTGAAAATGAAACCCTTTTATCATATTTTGATACCAGTCTTACAATTCAAGATGATATTCTTCAAGATGTATTAAGCAAAAATTCCTCTTCTAAGATGAAACAAATTGTTTCTTCCATTCAAAAAGAGCAGAACTATATTGTGCGTACCGAAGAATTTGACAACCTGCTTGTGCAGGGCGTGGCTGGTAGTGGAAAAACTTCCATTGCTCTCCACAGAGCCGCCTACCTTTTATATAGTCATCGTGACACTTTAAAAAGTAACGACATTCTTATCATGTCGCCAAACAACATTTTTTCAAGCTATATTAGCGAAGTCCTGCCCGAACTTGGTGAAGACAACCTTGTTGAAACCTCTTACGAACAAATTGCGAGAATGGAACTAAGAAAGCCTATTGAGAGGCGAGAAACACTTCTTGATAGAATTGCCTCAACACCCTCTCAGGAAGAACTTAACGAAATTTCTTTTAAAAGCAGTTTTGAGTATTTAGGCGAACTTATTAAATTCCTGCGTGGAGATTTTTTAAGCACCTTCACCCCTCAAACTCTATCTTTTATTGTAGGTGTAAAGAAGAATAAAGATGATAGTGAAGAAAAAATTGAAGAAATATTCTCTGCCGATACAACTAGTAAACTTTTCTTCTCTACCTTCAAAAATATGACTATTGCAGAGCGAATAAATAAAATTGCTTGGCAGTACGCCATGTATTTCACAAAAAAGCGCCATTATAACAAAGAACAAAATCGTGGGCTTAAAGAACGA
>CANBAX010000037.1 GCA_947366645.1 uncultured Clostridia bacterium | reverse complement strand
ACCTTTGCAAGAATTGATGCGGAGGCAATATTGTAGGAAAGCGAATCTCCCTTTATAATATTTTCTTGTGGCAGGTCGGTGTCAATCTTGACAGCATCAATAAACACGATATCTGGCTTTACACTCAAAGAGTCAAGCGCTTTTTTCATACCAAGGCGTGTCGACTGCAAAATGTTTATCTTGTCAATGGTTTTCTCATTTACCTCAACAATAGAGTAACTTATTGCCACCTCTTTTATCTTTTCATATAACTCTTCTCGCTTTTTAGCGGAAAGTTTTTTGCTGTCATTAATCCCCTCTAGTTTTTTGTCCATAGGCATAATCACGCAGGCACAAACCACCGGCCCCGCAAGTGGTCCTCTTCCCGCCTCGTCAATACCCGCAATAATCTTTCCATCAAATTTCTTTTCGTAATCTAACATATGGACATTTTAACATATAATCTCAAATCTACAAAGTATTTGATAAACATAAAAATAACGTCCCGACGTTATTATATCAAATTTACTTGACAAATCCCCCCCCCGACTATAATAGGAAATTAAGGAGGGCGATTCATGAATTTTGAGGCAATGATATTTATAGGAATTTCAATAGGTGTAGGTATATTTGCCTTATCTTGTCTTTTTACGAAAAAAACTCTCTCAGAGAATTTTTTAACATGGCAAGATAAACAGACTTTAAAAAGACAGGAATTAATTGTATCAATTATTCTTGGTCTGTACGCATTTGGATTTTCTATCGGCATCTACTTTTTTTGCCAAATTAAACTTGACAATGGAATATGGGCATTTTTAGTCCTGTACATAATTTTCACAATAATACTTGCTGGAATCACTGTTTTGATTTACCTAAATCAAGTAAGTAAACTATTGCGTGACTGCAAAAAGACGGCTTTTGTAACTGGATTATACTATTTAATTAAACAAGAAATAGATTCAAAAAACATAGAAGAATCACAAAATAAAAATATTAAGAAAGATAAAAAATAACGGCAAGTTGCCGTTATTTTTTCTTATTCTTTAAAAATTGTGAATATTTTGCATATGAATTGGTGCTTAATGAGCAGGCAAGTTCTTCAAGTTTTTTCTTAGTGTCCCTGTCAAGGCTTTTTGGCACCTCCGCTTTTATGGTGACAAGCATATCACCGCGGGATTCTCGATTAAGTATTTTCACGCCTTTATTTTTAATCCTCATTACCGTGCCACTTGCAGTAAGTTCTGGAATATTTAAGGTGTAATCTCCGTCAAGGGTTGGAATCTCCACCTTTCCACCAAGCAAAGTTGTTGTAAATGGCAGATAAAGGTCTAGGCAAATGTCGCTTCCCTTTCTTACAAGAATTTTGTGTTTGTCTACCCTTACACGAATATTAAGGTCGCCGCTTGTGCCTTCCCCCATAGGAGCGTTTCCTTCACCACGCATACGCAGTGTCTGGTCATCATCAATACCTGCTGGCACCTTGACTTTTAACGTTTTGCTAACCCTTTGATACCCCTTTCCATTACATTCGCCACATTTTTCACGAATGATTTTACCGCTGCCACCACATTTAGGACATTCGCCTTCACGCACAATGGTGCCCATCATGGTGTTTTGCTGAAAGCGCACCCGCCCACTGCCATGGCAGTCGGGACAGGTGGAGTACTCTCGACCATTCTTCGCACCAGTGCCAGAGCAGGCAGAACAAGTTTCCACTCTGTTTACAGTGATGTTTTTCTCACAGCCAAAGCAAGCCTCTTCAAAGGAAAGGTTCATCGACGCATTTATATCTTGCCCACGCATTTGAGCGCGCGCACCCCTTGCTCCGCCACCAAAAGCAGAAAAGATGTCGCTAAAAAAGTCGCCAAAGCCGCCTGCTCCGCCAAAAAAGTCACCAAAGCCACCGCCTTGGCCACCACCAAACTGTGGACCTTCAGCCGAGCCAAACTGGTCATAATTCGCCTTCTTTTGAGGGTCACTAAGCACAGAGTAAGCCTCGTTTATTTCTTTAAACTTAACCTCTGCCTCTGGCGTCTTGTTTATATCTGGGTGATATTTTTTTGCCATGCGACGATAGGCGGACTTAATTTCGTCCTCCCCCGCCGTCTTTTCTACACCTAAAATTGAATAATAGTCTTTATTTGCCATAGTAACCTTCTAATTAAGCCTCTTGCTGATTATATGTGTCTGCAATAACGTTTGCAAGTTCAACATACTGCTCTTCAAAAGTGCTATTTTTATTTTTCTTTATTGAAACTATTCTTTCTGCGAGTTTGTTAATAACATTTTTATTAAACCCTACTTTATCTTCCCACCATTCCATAATTTCCTCAGGTTTATCTCCTTGCTCCCTAATATATACCACTTGAATTGCACGTATAATATATTCATTTAAAACACAACATTTGCTACCATAAGCACTTCGTGTCAGTTTTTCTTTATCTTCTTGAGAAAGGTTGATATCTTTTATGGCGTCAAAACATTTTTCAGTTAATGGGTTAATCATGGAATGGCAGAATTCATGTAAATAGTGAGACTGCCCTCTTGGGCTATTCTTCCCCCAGTTGTCCAAAGCATTTCCTTCTCTATCTCCGTGCTTGCAGTCAGTACAATAAAACACATTGTTCTCCCAAGAAGCAAAGCCTCCACCCGTTAAAAGCAGTGCCAAATTTACTCGAAAATCCCTGTCACTAAAATCTGATTTAAAAAGTTGTTCCATGAAAGGCATAACTTTTGTTAAATCTTGACATCGTTTAAAACTTTCAATTTCCTTTTTATAGGTTTCTTGATTATCTATAAAAAACTGTTCAAAATTTGTATCTCTAACAAAATCCTTTGTTTCCTTTATAAACTGCAAAATCATTGGGTCTTTTTTCAAACGATTTGCGAACGGATATTCGTTTTGGCCAAAGAAGTTCCACTTTTCATCCAGTTGTAAAAATAATGTTACAGGTGCATCATATGAAAAACTGCATTGTGCATTTATCTTATTTAAAGTTTGAATTGCTTTATGATTTTTAAATGGTGCAAACCATTTATTTGCCCTATCTAAATACTCATAATTACCCAAATTATAAACAAGATGTGGCAAACTATCGCCATAGTTAGAAAGTCGTAACATTATGCCAATAAGTTCTATTCTTTTATCCACCGTAACACAAATTTCTTTCATTATGATTTTTCCTTATACTATTGATTTTTCGCCAAAATTTCTTCGGCAAAGTTTTATAAACTCATTTTTATCAAGTGGGCTATTTGATGCACTGCCTGTGCAGTCTAAAATAATGCGGGGCTGAATGCCTTTATCAAATAATTGATATGCAATGGCTAGCAGGCAGGCATCATAATCGGTGCCACAGAGGAAAACCTCCTTTGTTCCCCCCCCCACAAATTCAGTTGGAAGGGCATAAGAGGTTTTCTCCAAAATCACCGCAGTATCGGGCAAAGTTACAGCAAATTCTTGTGACTTTGCATCACACATTTTGCTCCAATTTAAAAACTTAACATATTGACTGTTTAAGTTGTTGACAAACTTTGTTGCGTAGACTTTATCAAATTTATTGTTTTTTAATAAACTTTCAATGTTTTTCACTAAAAATTCGTTATTTTTAGTGATAAAACCCTTTTGCATATCAACAATAATTAATGTTTTCATTTACTTATTATCATCCACTACAACTTCTGGGTCTTCGCTGCCACCGTCATTTCCACCAGCCGCACCCGCTCCATTGGCACCAGCACCTGAGGCTTGATACATCTTTGTGAATACCTCATTTGAAACATTTGTAAGTTCTTCAAGTGCCTTCTTAATAACTTCAACATCGGTGCTTTCAAAGTCTTTCTTTGCTTTTTCTACGGCGTCTTCAAGTTTCTTCTTGTCGTCAGCGGCAAGTTTATCGCCATTTTCTTTAAGCATCTTTTCTATGCTGTAAACCATATTGTCGGCTTGGTTTTTGGTTTCTACAAACTCTTTACGTTTCTTGTCTTCCTCAGCGTGTTCCTCTGCCTCTTTAATAGCCTTTTCAATATCTTCATCTTTAAGGTTTGAAGATGCTGTAATTGTAATTTTTTGTTCCTTGTTTGTGCCAAGGTCTTTTGCTGAAACATTTACGATACCATTTGCATCAATATCAAAGGTAACCTCAATTTGTGGTACCCCTCTTGGTGCTGGTGGAATGTCTGTGAGTTGGAATCTGCCAAGAGTTTTGTTTTGAGCAGCAAATTCACGCTCGCCTTGAAGGACATGAATGTCAACACCTGGTTGGTTATCAACAGCGGTTGAGAAAACCTGTGACTTCTTGGTAGGAATTGTAGTATTTCTTTCGATAAGTTTTGTAAACACTCCGCCAAGAGTTTCAATACCAAGGGAAAGTGGAGTTACATCAAGAAGTAGAACATCTTTAACTTCTCCGCCAAGTACGCCTGCTTGAATAGCGGCACCAACCGCAACACATTCGTCTGGGTTTACACCTTTGTATGGGTCCTTTCCAGTAAAGTTTTTAACGGCGTCAAATACTGCTGGAATACGAGTAGAGCCGCCCACAAGTACAACTTTATCAAGTTGACCTTTATTAAGACCTGCATCTTTAAGTGCTCTTACAGTGCAGTCGATAGTTTCTTTCACAAGGTCCTCTGTGATAGCATCAAATTTAGCACGAGTAAGTTCATATTCCATATGTTTAGGGCCGGTGGCGTCCGCTGAAATAAATGGAAGAGAGATAGTAGTTTTTGGAGTAGCGGAAAGGTCAATTTTCGCCTTTTCAGCAGCCTCTTTAAGTCTTTGCATTGCAAGACGGTCTTGTGAAAGGTCAATGCTGTTTGTTTTCTTAAATTCTTCTACAAGAAGGTCGATGATTCTGTTATCAAAGTCATCTCCGCCAAGGCGAGTATTGCCGTTTGTAGAAAGCACTTCAAACACGCCGTCCCCGATTTCAAGAATGGATACATCAAAGGTACCGCCACCAAGGTCGTATACCAAAATCTTTTGATTTGAGTTTTCCCCTTTGTCAAGTCCGTAAGCAAGTGCAGCAGCAGTAGGCTCGTTGATAATTCTAAGCACTTCAAGTCCTGCTATCTTACCTGCGTCCTTAGTTGCTTGACGCTGGCTGTCATTAAAGTAGGCTGGCACTGTGATAACTGCTTGCGTTACACTGCCACCAAGATAACTTTCCGCGTCCGCTTTAAGTTTTGAAAGCACCATAGCAGAAATCTCTTGTGGAGAATACTCTTTGCCATTTAGTTTTGCTTTGTAGTTTGTACCCATTTCTCTTTTGATAGATTGAATGGTGTTGTCAGCATTTACGATTGCCTGTCTTTTAGCAACCTTACCTACAAGTCTTTCGCCTTCCTTTGTGTAAGCGACAACAGAAGGAGTAGTTCTATCCCCCTCTGCATTTGCGATTACGGTAGGCTTTCCACCTTCCATAACTGCGACACATGAATTTGTTGTTCCTAAGTCAATACCAATAATTTTACTCATAATTTTAATCCTCCTTTTTGTTGACTATGACTTTCGCATATCGTATTACTTTATCTTTGTATTTATATCCTGCTTGGAATTCCTCCAAGATGATATCGTTTTCTTTACTTTCATCTTTCATCACCGCAATAGCGTTATGAAGATGTGGGCTATATACCTGCCCTATTGATTCTATTTTTTCCACTCCAAGGTCGTTAAGCGCGGAAAAAATTTTGTTTTCTATCATTTCCACACCTTGAAGTACACTTTCATCTGTAATAACCTTCTTTGCGTCTTTAAAGGTGTCAAGACAAGGCAAAAATGCCTCAATTACCGAAACCTGACCGCTCATTCTCGCACGCTCTATTTCCTCACGTGAACGACGACGAAAATTATCAAAATCGGCTTGCACCCTTTGTGCTATGATGAGATAATTGTCTTTTTCTTCCCCGCACTCACAATGCTCGCAGTGACACTCCTCATCGCACTGGCAATTATCTCCGCAGTGGCATTCACTTCCACATTCACAGCTCTCGCCACAGGTACAATTTTCGTTACATTTATTTTCGCTGTCGCACTCGCAATTCTCCCCGCAGGTGCAGCCCTCGCTGCAATGACACTTATTTTCTAAATCTTTCTTTGACACTTATTCATCTCCTTTCATTTCTCTTAATTCATCTATCACCACTTTAAGTGCTGATGCTATCCCCGAATAGTCCATTCGCTGAGGTCCGATAACCCCGATGGAAGCAAGCTGACGTCCTTGAACCAAAATCGGTGCTTTGACAACCGAGCAGTCCTTGCCCTCCTCTTCTTCGGCTAGCGTTACCTCAATTTCGCCTTTCCCGCTTAGTTCAAGTGATTTTTCAAGTTTTTCCTTGTCATCAAGCATGGAAAGTATTTTCTTGGCTTCCTCCACCGTCTTGCCGTTTTCAAGAAGTTTTACGCTCCCTTCACGCGACACTCCTAAAAGTTTTTGACTATTAAGCTTTTTAAGACCGCCGATAAGGGAATTAACAATACTCTGAAAGGCGTCAATTTCGCTACTCATACCCTCTTGAAGATATGTCATATTGTCAAGCATATATCCTATCGTCGCACCCTTAAAATTTTTGGTTAGATAGTTTGAAGCGTCTTCACACTCCTGCGCGGTAGCAGCAAGGTCAAGAGTGTTGGTGATATAGCCCGCCATTGTACCAATTAGCACCATAAGTTTGTTTTCTAGAAGTGGAATAATCTTAAATTCAATTAATATAAGGTTTTCCATTCCATCCATCATAACTACGGTTGGGTAATTTGTAGCATGGCTAACAATCTTTGCAATACCAGAGATTATCTCATTAAGGCTGGATGTCCTTGAAGATATAAGTTCTCTCACGCTTTCCAGTTCTTTATCGGTGGCTTTAATTCCACTTAAAAGGTTTTCTACATAATAGCGATAGCCCTGCACGGTTGGTACCCTGCCCCCCGAGGTATGAAGTTGTTTTAAAAAGCCCATTGCCTCAAGTGCATTAAGTTCATTTCGCAGTGTGGCAGTAGAGCAGTCAAGCCCTTTATCTTTAATGCCACCACTTGTAATAGGCGCGCAGTCTTTGATATATTCTTCAACCGCCATGCAAAGTATCTGCTTTTTACGTTCTGTAATAACCATTTTTCACCCTTTCAAGTCCATTTCCGACCAAATCGGAGTGGTTTTTTCGACTTTTTTAGCACTCTTTTCACACAAGTGCTAGCAATAGTATATGCAATTACAAAAAAATAGTCAACAAATTTTGCCAACTATTTTAAATTTTTTTGAAATTTTTTGTGGATTGCCATATATTTTATCTTTCTCTCCCAGCCTTGCCGTACAAATAATATGATTTTGAACCAACATAAAAGTCCACCATGTCATTTCGACCGAAGGGCATAGCCCGAAGCGGAGAAATCTATGTCATTTTAATAACTCCAAATTTTCATATAAAAATTCCTCACTTTGTAAAAACTCCGATGCAGTCATATCAAAACAATGCGCAATGTTTATAATAGTCGAAAGTTTTACATCTTTATAGTCCTTATGTAAAATTACCTGTATACAATTTGGAGTCAAGCCAGAAACTCTGGAGAGTTTATATATACTCCAGCCCCGTTCATTCATTAATCTTCCTAACTTTATTGACACCGCCTCTATTATATTCATATCGATCCTTATATAAAAAATATCATATTTATAAATCATATGTAGTGAATACATTCACATTTCCCCACAAAAAAAGAATAGCACAACTATAAAACATTCAATTATCAAACTTTGACCTCATTTTGTGAATTTTTTTTTCCTACAATGAATGATTTGCATAAAT
>CANBAX010000036.1 GCA_947366645.1 uncultured Clostridia bacterium | reverse complement strand
CTCAAAAACTTTGAAAAAAGGTGCAAGCCACATTTGCTTTTTATAGCCTTTAAAATACTTAAAAAGTTTTCTCATCTATTAGTCCTTGATTTTTACTTAAAGAGTATATCATAATCTTCAACTTTAAGGAAATAAATTATTGACAAAACTCAGCAAAAAGATACAAGAAGAAAAGTAACTTTGTCAGTATCTTAGCATAAATAGTAATATGAGAAAAAAGATATGTGATAAATATAATATTGTAAGAAATGTAAGTTTTAAAACCCTTTCTTCTATAAAGACAGGGGGCAGGGCAAAATATGTTGCAATGCCTCAAACCGAAGAGGCTTTGATTTCCCTTTTAAAATATTTAAATGCTTATCATAAGAAATATTATGTGCTAGGAAATGGTACAAACACCTTACCACCAGATGGCGTGTATAAAGGTGTAATAATCAAACTTTTCAAGTTAAACACCGTAGTAGTAAATGAAAATAAAATATATGCAGAGGCAGGTGCCAATTTAAATACTGTTATAAACCTAGCAATAAATAATGCTCTCGCAGGATTAGAGGAAGGAAGTGGAATTCCTGCCTCTATTGGCGGCGGAATAATTATGAACTGCGGCGCTTATAGTTTTGAAATGGCAAAGGTTATAAATAAGGTTAGGCTATATCGTAAAGGAAAAATAATTGAATTTAGTAATAAGGACTGCAAATTTAAATATCGTGGAAGCGGTTTTGAGAAAGATGACATCATCTTAGGCGGGGAATTTGAATTAAAAAAAGATGATGTTGAAAAGATAAAAGAAAGACAAATGCAGGTGCTAAAAAAAAGGAAAGGGTTAACTCCTTTCCCAAGTTTGGGAAGTGTATTTAAACGCCAAGAGGGAATAATAGTCAGTAAAATGTTAGATGAAATGGGATTTAAGGGGCAGCAAGTTGGCTTTGCTAAAGTAAGCGATAATCATGCGGGTATAATTGTCAATGTAGGCAATGCAAAGTCAAAAGACGTTATAAAACTAATTAATTCAATAAAAAGGCGTGTAAAAGAAGAAAAAAATATAATTTTAGAGGAAGAAATCAAGATTTTAAAGAAATAATTTTACATTTTTCGCACTTTCTGATATCCTAATAAAAAGGACGACAGATAAAGGTAGAAGTTATTGGGAATGGATTTACATGGCTACTCGAGCCGAATACAAATTTTATCATCAATGATAATATAATTTTTGATACTCCGCAAAGTTGTACTAAGTTTATGAGTAATGACTATTCTCGTCTTAGGTACATCTTTATTACCCATTTCCATTCTGACCACTTTGCCGACTTACATATAGTCGTAGATTATGTCCGCCATCTAAATACTGATTATAAAGTTAAGGTGTTTGGGCCTAAAGGAATTTTTAAACGCCTAATCAAGATTATGAAGCTTATGGGTGCAAATAAAGAAACGATAGCGGAAAAAGTACTTAAATGTTTTGAGTTTATCGAAATCAAAAATCATATGAAATTTAATATAGAGGGTATGGAGGTGGAAGCCATAGAGGTAAAGCATTCCACCAAGCCTTGCTATGGCTTTGTATTTAAGGAAAAGGGTTGCAGTAAGGTGGTAGGCTTTACTGGTGATACGGTGATGTGCGAAGGTGCTATTGAAATTATTGAGAAAAGTGATGTCGTTTTTATAGATACATCTTCCCGTTCGCATTACGATAGTGATGCTCACTTGACGCGTGAAGAGGTAGTGCAAATTATAAAAACCTACCCAAAAAAGAAATTTTATAGTGTTCATTTAGATACGCGAATACAAGACGAATATAGTAAAAAATTGAATATACCAATGCGTGGACAAGTTATACGAATTAAATAATGCTTAACATCAATTTTTATAATAAAAACAAAGTGCTTGTTTTTTCGATATAATAATGTTAAAATAAGATAAAATAATTTTATAATGTCGAAAGGGAGGGAAAATGTCTGCGTCTACGCTGGTGGTACTATTCAATGTCTTGTTTTTTATAATGCTTGCACTTGGCATTTTTATAGGCATAAAACGGGGGATATTCAGGTCTTTAATTCATCTTGGATTTATGCTTGTGGCTATTATGCTGGCCATTTTAATTTCAGGTCCAATTACATCTGGAATTTTGAACATGAGAATTATTTCCTCGCCAGACGGAATGATTACTATAAGCGACTATATATTACACGGCGTATCAGCACCTGCTCTTAACGGCTTTATAAACGACCTTCCTTCAGCAATTCTTAGCCCTATTGTACTAATAATTGTTGCAGTAATATTATGTTTGTTGTTTGAAATTGGATATGTTTTATTTTCAAAATTATACCTTAATAAAAAAGGTATATTAAAACCTGCAAAGAAAACAAAATTTATTGGCTCTCTTGCCGGAATAGCAGAAATGTTTTTACTAATTGTGCTTATGCTTATGCCAATGACTTCTTTAAGTGGCACATTGCAAGAACTTTCACAAAGTAGCACAAGCGAATCTAGTTTCGCAGTAAGTACAATAATAAACCAAAATCTCCCTTCATTTATACTTGAGTTTAGTGAGGAGTTTAATAACAGTGCGGTAGGCAAGATTACCGAGATGGGCGGGCTTAACGATAAAGTTTATGAAAGTGTCACACAAATATCTTCGGGTGACAATAGCCTTTCCATGAAAAACGATATACTTCCAGCAATTAAGGTTTATGATGAACTTGCTTTGGATTTAGAGAAATGTTTACAAGATTTTGATAATGCTGATTACGAAGCGATAGGCGAAAAACTTTGTAAACTAATTGATACTGATTTGTTTAAGAATGCTGCTGAACCGATAGTAAAAGATGTACTTAATAATAAAAAGGAATTTTTAGATTCTTTAAATTTAGATATAGATTTTCGCTATGCAATAAGCGATACTTTTGATAATTTTTCGGTTAGATTTGAAGATAAAAGTTTTGACCTTGCAAGTTATACAAAAAGTGCTGTTAAAGATGTTACAGGTCTGTTAAAAACATTATCGCAGGAAAAATTTATAAACGAATTTGTTTATATTATAAGGGGTGCAAGTGCGAATAAACTTCTTGAAAGAGAGGGCTTCACTGTGCTTGCAAATGCAGGCAAAGAGATAGTAAATTTCACAATATTAGAAGACGCATTTCCAATTCTTGAAAATATGTTGTATAGACTGCCAAAGGTTGTTAGGGACATGGTAGATATAAGTTATATCTACGACTACCAGTCTGCCAGAGAGCAGGTTGTAAAGGTACTAGATGTCGGTTTACAACTTATAGGTGTAGAAACCATCAATGGACAAAATGTAAATTTAATACAACAACTTATTAACGGCGATAGGAATTTTATATCCAATGTAATAAATTGTGATAAAAGCGCGCTAATACTTCGTGATATGGCAAAAGCATATCCTCTTAAAAATTTTATTGTAAATATATTTGAAAATATTGACGATGTAGTTATATCAGCCATTAAAGATATTGATTCTTCTATAAATATAGATGAAAAAAGTTTTATAAGGTCTATAAGTTTCAGCGATTCAGAACTGGCACAAGAGGCTTTTTCTGATAGAGTGCAATTTCAAGCAGAGGACTTAGCACTTATAGCAAAAGAAGTTTACGGTAAAACCATTTCAATAAAAGATGGCAGATTACTTGATACTATTAAAAATTTAGTACTAAAATACGCGGATTTAGAAAGTTACACTTCGTCAAGCGTATTTGCAAGTGTGTTTAATAATATTATAAATTTCTTCAATGGCACAATTAAACAAGCTGATGGTATGCCTGCCTTTGTAAATCATGAAAGGTTTGAAAAACTTGTTGATGAAAAGTTTGCGACTTTAGATTTGTCTGAATACGGTAACTTAAATGCTCAAAGTAAGTACCTTCTCGTTTCCTACAGTGAAATATTTTCACAAATTAATTGACTTTAAAAATTTCAATGTGGTATATTTAAGTTATCGTAGGAGGAGTTATGTATAAAAAGTTTATAGCACTAATTATAACTTTATTAATAACCCCACTCATGCTTATTGGTTGCGGGGGGGGGAGTGAAACTCAACCTCATGAAATATTTTCAGTAAATGCAAGTTGTGACGAAACACAAGTAAAACTTGAAATAACAAATAAAACCTCAAATCTTTTTGCAGTTGGAGAGCAACTTCAGGTGGTAATGTTAAAACCATTTGAGTATTACAATGGCGAAATAGATAGAGGTATAAACGAAAAAAACGATAAAGTAGATACTGGAAGTGTTGTAGGCGTATATACTGTCGGCACTCCAAAAACAATTACTTTAGATAGATTTGACGCAAGTCAATACGATAATTTATATAACAAATTTATTTTGGCAAAAAATGAGACTTTAGTTGCAGGGCCATACCTTGTTAACAATATAAAGTCCCAGCGTTCTTTCACGCAAAAAACTATCGCCACAACAAAGAAAGGGATAATCGCTCAAGGAGATGAACGGCTTTTGGACCTCGGTGTTGGCTGGACAGAGTATAACATAAATCCAAATTCCATGGTATATCCAAATGAGCGTGTGAATGAGCAAGGCGAAATTGTGCCTGTAGATAATAGTTATCGCGCTCATAATACAATAGAGTTTGTATCTAATGGTAAGACCTACTATTTCAAGAAAAATGTCATTGAAAGCATGGATAATAGTTTAATTTTCTGTAAAAACAATAACATTAAGGCACTTTATATTATTTGGAATATTAAACATTTCGACCAAATGGAGGCACCATATTTCTTGTCATATCCAAGTGCAAGAGATTATGGAAAAGCAAATATTTGGGCAATAGACACTTCTACTGAACTTGGCGCAGGATACTTCACCGCCGTTATGGAATTTATGGCAGAAAGATATTCACGTGAAGACGGAGAGTATGGCTGGGTGCATAGGTTTGTTATCGGAAATGAGGTGGATTATAGTTGGCAATGGAATCCAATACTCAATTATGATACTGAGAAAGCACTTTCACTTCATAATTATGTTGAAGAATATTCGCGCAGTATGCGTATTGCGGAGCAAGCAACTAAAAAATATTATTCAGATAATATGGTTCTTGGCTCTTCCACACACTCATGGACAAGTGGAAGAAATAGCGGAAACGGCAATTATGCACCTGTAGATATATATAACTATTTAAATGAAAAGACCAAAATGCAGGGGGATTACAACTGGGGCTTTGCGGGACACCCTTATCCACAAGATTTAAGTTGTTCAAACTTCCTTGAAGAAGAGGCAGGTAAGCGGTTTATAAATGGTAATTTTAATGAAACCTCTTCAATAACATGGACAAACCTTGAAGTGTTTGAAGAGTATATCAAACAAGAGAGTATGCTGTATAATGGTCAGATGAGAAGACTTTACCTTACAGAAGGGGGCGTCTCCAGTGGTGCATATACAGCACCAAATGTAAAAAGAAATGAACTTAACCAAGCGGCAGGCATAGCCTATGCCTATTATAAATCGATGTCAATGGACTGTATAGATGCATTCATTTATTATAAGATGATAGATTCAATAGGCGATGGCGGCGGTGCAAACTTTGGTGTATATAATGATGACATGACAAAAAAACCTTCCTATGAAGTCTTTAAATATCTTGACACTCAATATAGTTTTGTGGTGGCAAACAAATACCTTTCTAATATTAAATACAAGCTAAACGGCATCGTTTATAGTACAGGAAGAGGTAATATATCCTCTTACCGCGATACTATGAAGATTGTTGAATGTGATTTTAATTGGGAGGTGCAGTGGAGCGAAAACAAGATAATTTCAAGGCAAATTGATAAAGTTCCTGAACTTGAAGAACTATTAAACAAAAGCTAATAGAAAAGAAAAAGGAGATAAAAATGACAAAAAGTAAAAATATTTTAGGCACAGTAAGTGCTGTTGCAGTTGGCTTACTTATGTGCATATGTTCATTAGTAATGTTTGCTTGTGGGCCAAAAAATTATGGCGAAAATGCAATAGTCATATCTAATTACGAGGAATTAAAAACCTTTCTAACTGACTTTTCAACAAAAGATTATCTTGATAGTGAGATTTCAGATGACGGCAAATTTGTTGTAATCTCAAACAATATTGACTGTCAAGGCGAAGTTCTTACACCATTACTTTCAAAGGATTATAGAGGACTTGGTTTTAAATTTGATGGTGACGGACATACAATTTCTAACTTTAAACTTGATAACACTTCATTAAGAAGTGTAGGAACACAGGTGGGCTCAGGTAGTGGAAACCTAGTAACTCTTGCACTATTCCCAAGAGCAGAAGGCGGGGAACTTACAAACATTGAATTTAAAGACTTTTCATATGAACTCACTGACTATGATATCGGTGCAGCAGCTCCAAGTTTGAATGTAGGTCTTGTTGGTTACTCCAAGTCAAGTGGTCAAAAAGCAGATAATCCAGATGCAAAGACAACAACATATAAAAATATTAAAATTACAAATATGAATGTTAAGATTAATACAACAAGTGCTTATCAAGAAGCAGGTTATCCTTTCGTAGTAGGTTCATTAATTGGTCTAGATGCCGACACCTTGGCAAAAGACCCTGCTATGAAAATTGAAGACACCGCAATGAGAGAAAACATTACAGTCAAAAACTTTAATGTAGATATTGATATGCAAGGCGGTGCAGTACTTGTAGGTGGACTTGCTGGACTAAACAACTGGGAAAATGCTACATATAGAAACTCCAGCATAACAGGCACTATTAAGGTTGTAAATCATGGTACTGAGGCTGGTGCGTATGTAAGAAAATCTTTAGGTTCTATAATTTCTGCGGGTGGAGTAACAGGCGGACTTATTAAAAATGACGCTTGGACTATAGTGAATGTAGAAAATGTAAAGACTGATATTGATTTTATTCTTTCAACTGCAAGTGGTGATGAACATTCAAATGCTGGAAAATATTTAGGAATTGTATGTTCAAAAGAACCTATAGTATCCGAAGTAAATGTTTCAGAAAATTGCACTTCTACTTCTACTGTAAAGGTAGGAGAGGCGGAAGCAAAAGCAGTTGAGAACAACTATATTGCAAAATAAAAAAAAGACTCTTTAAAGAGTCCTTTTTTTATGAATTCTTTTAATTCTATATTACTTCATAAAAACTTGACAATAAAAATTAACTATGGCTATAATATAGTATATGTTTGGGTTTTACGATACTTATTTTAAATTTTTCGGAATGAATATTTCATATTATGGACTGCTTATAGCTGTGGCCATGGCGTTTGGTTTGTATCTTGCATGTATAAATGCGAAATTGAGGAAATTAAAAACAAATGATTTGATTACAGCTGCGTGTTTTGTAATTCCAATAGCAATATTTTGCGCTCATATTTATTATTTCCTCACAAGAATGTCACAGTTCAATTCTTTTTGGCAGATATTTGAATTTTGGAATGGAATAGCGATAAATGGTGCAATAATTGGCGGGGCGTTAGGACTTGGACTTTATTGTTTAATTTTCAAGAAAAACTTCTTTGATATCGCAGATATTGTTGTTCCAACTTTAATATTAGGTCAAGCGATAGGAAGGGTAGGGTGCTATTTTGGAGGCTGTTGCTATGGCATGACGGTAACTGACCCGTCTTTGATGTGGTTTCCTCTTTCTGTTAATATAAATGGTGTATGGCATCTTGCTACAATGTTTTATGAATGCATATGGGACTTACTAGGCTTTGTAGTTTTAATACTTTTATTACGAAAATTCAAACTAAAACAGCGGGGCGCAGTTTCTGCTTGGTATCTCATCATTTATGGCGTAGGAAGGATTTGGATAGAGGCACTTCGTGCCGGTGATGGCGGTGATAGTATAAAACTAGGCGGTGTTGTGCCGGTGTCAATAGTCACAAGTGTGCTTTTTGTGCTTGCCGGAATAGGAATTTTAGTTTATTACTTTGTCAGGAATAAAAAACAACCTAAAAAAGAGGAAAAGCAAGAGAATATTGTTATAAAACAAGATTAAATTGTTGCCGTTTGGCAACAATTTTTTATGGAAGGCAGAGTTTTCAAAATTAAAAAAACAACAATATTGTCTGTAAGTTT